>CALMZW010000163.1 GCA_937870605.1 uncultured Synergistaceae bacterium | reverse complement strand
TCTGCAGACGGCGATCACGAATTCCTACAGTATTGACCTGGAACGGGAGGCGGATCTTGTCGGATTGAATGTCCTTGTGTCGGCGGGATACCCGCCCGCGGCTATGCTGACGGTTATGGAAGGACTTGCTGAAGAGCAGCTCAAACACCCGTATGTCGATCTGGGCGTCATGATGGATCACCCCGAGGTGAAAGAGAGGATCGCCACCCTTACGAAAATCATCCGCGAAAAGGGCCTCCCGCTCGAAAGAAAGAGAGCTTTGAACTTTCTGATTGTTTCAGTGCAAAGTGAAAAAGGAATGAGATCCCTTTCCGTGGATGGAGTTGAAATCGTGCGTGCGCCCGACGATGAAAAGACCGCGACGGCTTTTTCGGATATGAAGATTGCCATGGATCGATGCTTTCAACTGGAACTTTCTCCATCGGAGATTCAGGTCGTTGCGTTTTCGGATGCACGACCCCGCCCGACGGGCTCACTTCAGCAGTCGAAGCGACGGAACGATCCCGTCGACAGGAAACCCCTTCGGCGCAGGGGACTACGCGTCGGCAATACCGTCGTTTTTGACGAGTCTCTTCCTGGAGCTGAACCTTCCCTTGAAGTAATTCGCGCGCGCTTGCTCGATACGCTCCTCAGGGCGCAGACGAGACACCCCATAGCGCGCTATCTCAACTAGTCCCGGCCTGTCCCGGTTTCAGCGTGTTAAAATAGACCCGACCGAACTGTCTCGCGTTGGGAGGGCCTGTTTTGGAAACATCCCTGTACCGTCGATATCGCCCGCAATCCTTCTCTCAGGTGCGCGGCCAGGAAACGGCTATGTTTGTTCTGTCCGGCGCATTGTCCCGTGATGCAATTTCCCATGCGTATCTGTTCTCCGGCCCGCGTGGGTGCGGGAAGACGACGCTTGCGCGTTTGCTTGCAAAGGCGCTCAACTGCGAACGAAGAGGCGACGGCATCGAACCTTGCGGCGCCTGTCCCAGTTGCGTCAGTATCACCGGAGGCAGCAACCTCGATGTCATCGAAATCGACGGTGCGTCCAACAACGGCGTGGACGAGGTGCGTGAACTGCGTTCCCACGTATCGCTTTCTCCCTTTGGATCGCGCTACAAGGTGTATATCATCGACGAAGTCCACATGCTCTCTCTTCCGGCGTTCAACGCGCTTCTGAAAACGCTTGAAGAGCCGCCTGAATGCGTCGTGTTCATTCTTGCCACCACGGAACCGCAAAAGGTCCCCGTAACAATTCGCTCGCGTTGCCATCACATTCCGTTTCATCGGATATCGGTTTCCGACATCGTCGCCCAGCTCAGGATCATCTGCGAGGCTGAGGGCTCGACTGCGGCCCCGGAAGCTCTCTGGGAGATTGCGAGGCTTTCGGACGGAGCATTGCGAGACGCGCTTTCCATCCTTGAACAGGCAATGCTCCTTTCGGGAAAAAACGTCTCGCTTGACGCCGTTGAACGGCTCATGGGCGGAGGAAGCCGTCGGGAACTGGAACGTATTGTCACGGAAATGGGCAAGAGTCGCGGCAAGATTTTTTCGTCCGTTGAGGAAATGTTTCGACGGGGTGCGTCACCAATGCTTGTCTTTGAGACTTTTTTCCTGATTTTCAGGGATATCTGGAGTTTTCACACCTGGGGAACAGAGATCTTCGATTCGCTGGAATGCTCAGAAGAGGAACGATCCTGCATCGAAGCCGCGGCGGCCGGTATTTCGGCGAAACATGCCGGACGCCTGATGGAATACTGTGTCAGACTTATCTCGTCGGCGAAAAGCGGATTGCGCGCCGATGTCATTGGAGGTCTCTTCTGCGCCCGAGTGGAGGAAATTTTCGCTGAAGGGAAAGAAGAACCTCGCGTTGAGAAAGGGATTCTCCGTCCGCATCCGGATATTTCCGAAAAGGCGCAGCCGTTTTTCGTGAAACAGCCGTCAATATCCGCCCCCTCTGTGTCAACGCCTCCGGATGCCCGGGCATCATGCGCGGAGGTACAGCAACGAACGGGGTGGCGCGGTGTTCTGGATGTCCTGCGCGATGACGAGTTCAGCCTTTACTGTTCGCTGCTGGCGGCTTCCGTCGAGGAATCCGGAGGGGAGATCCGCATCCACATTCCCGAAGACCGGAGAGCTTCTTTCGGTATCTGCACCGGAGAGAGAAATTTGTACGCTCTCGGCAAAGTCCTTGGGAGCTTCGATCAATTCAGGGATCGCTCATTTTCCGTATCGTGCGGAAAAGAATCCGTTTCCTCACGCGCATCGCTCATCGGCGAACGTGAGAACGAAGAGCCTCCGGCGGAAACGGAAGCACCAACGGATTCTCCTGTGACGGAGAATCCTTTTGCGTCGTTCGCCCGGACGTCACAGGAAAAAAACACTGACGGAACGGCGCAGACCGTCGATGCGAAGGGCGATCAGGACGCTCCGCTTTTTGAAGGTCTCGTCTCAGAGGCGTTGCGTTGGGGCGGCGGCGAGGTTGTTCTCATCAACAGGACGGAGCAGGAAGAAATCGAACAGGATGGATTAATAGAAGAATGACGCGACCTTTTGTGCATCTTCACACGCACACCGAATATAGCCTTCTCGACGGAGCCGTCCGCTGTGAAGAGGCGGCCCGAACGGCAGCGGCGATGGGAATGCCCGCCGTTGCGATGACGGATCATGGAGTCATGTACGGCGCCGTTGAATTCTATGAGTGTTGCATCAAGGCGGGAGTCAAGCCGATTCTTGGATGCGAAGTCTACGTCGAGCCGGACGGACACCGTTCGCGGGAAAAGAAAGGAAAAAATCATCACTTGATTTTATTGGCCGAAAATCAGGAGGGCTATAATAACCTGATTCGGCTTGTTTCCATTGCAAACACGGATGGTTTTTATTACAAGCCCAGGATCGACCACGAACTGCTGTCGCGTTACGGGAAAGGGCTGATCGCCTCTTCCGCTTGTCTCGCCGGCGAGATACCATCGCTGATCCTCGATGGACGGGACGAAGATGCCTTCAATCGCGCCGCCTTTTATCGCGATCTGTTGGGTGATGGTAACTTCTTTCTTGAAGTCATGCATAACGGAATTCCGGAACAGGCAGTCGTGAACAAAAAAATCGTGGAGATGGCCAAGAAGGGCCATTTCCCGCTCGTGGCGACCAACGACGTTCACTATCTGACGCACGACGATTACGACTGGCACGAAATACTGCTCTGCGTGCAAACCAAGAATACGATCGACGCAACGAACAGAATGACGTTTTCGACGAACGATTTTTATTTTCGATCTCCGGAAGAAATGGATGCTCTTTTCGGAAGCGAGATTCCTGAAGCACTCGACAATACCGTTCTCATCGCGGAACGCTGTGCGGTGACCCTGCCGCTCGGGGCGCGCGAGTACAAGTTGCCGACGTTTGCGCTGCCGGACGGCGAAACCCTCGATACGAAACTCGAGAAGGATGCGAAACGAGGGCTTGCGGCGCGTTTTGAAGGCAGCGAGATCCCCCCCGGCTATGCCGAACGTCTTGCCTACGAACTGTCGGTTATAGGGACGATGGGGTTTGCCGGGTATTTCCTGATCGTGTCCGGGATCATACAGGATGCGAAGGACCGCGGAATTCCCATCGGCCCGGGAAGAGGATCGGCGGCAGGGTCGCTAGTCGCGTACAGTCTCAGGA
>CALMZW010000162.1 GCA_937870605.1 uncultured Synergistaceae bacterium | reverse complement strand
ATGGACGTATGGCTTGAAGAATGGGAGCCCGGATTGTTCCCGCTCTGGCGTGATACCCTCCCGGAAGGCGTTTCCTTCTCCGGATGGACGGAAGATCCGCAAGAGACTCTGGGTACGGCATGCGAAGCGGCCTTCTATATGCTGCGCGTCAGGGATAAAACGGCGCGCCGGACAATCAGCGAAGGCTATCCGTGGCCCGAATGGGTTCGGGAAGCGGATTGCCGGGATGAGTGGTTCCGGATTGTCGCGGAACGTCCGGGAGAGCACGGCCCCGGCGTGCTTGTGCGCGGATTGCTGGAATTCGGCGGACTGCAGAGCTGGGCTGACGTGAATGTCGTCCGCCTGGTGGTCGGGAGGCTCTCGCCGGTCGAAGGGCTGACTGCGGACGAACGGGTGCTCCCCCTCGTTCGATGTGACGCCGGGGAGAATCATGGCCAATAACGTGTCCTGGAGGGTGAAGATGGACCGAAAGATCGTTGCGAACACGATCGATGCAGAGGAAACGAGAGTGGCCATCGTCGAAGACGGTCGACTCGTGGATATATTCATTGAACGAATGTGGGAACGCCAGCGGGCCGGAGAGATCTACAAGGCCCGTGTCGAAAGCGTGTTGCCCGGGATTCACGCTTCGTTCGTCAATCTCGGAGATGGCCGGAACGCGTTTTTGTATCTGAACGACGCGAAAGGACTCAACCTGCAACCGAATACCGAAGTTGTCGTTCAGGTTGTCAAGGCCGCGCGAAAGAACAAGGGCGCCCGGGTAACGTCGCGGATTTCCCTCCCGGGCCGGTATCTTGTCCTTGTGCCCAACGGCCAGGAGTCCGGCGTTTCGAAGAGGATTACGGACGAGGATGAGCGCAAACGGCTTCGGAGCATTGCCCGGGAGTTGCGGCACGAGGGGTGCGGTCTCATCGTCCGGACGGCGGCCGAAGGCGTTGACGCCGAAGTGCTTCGTCACGACATGGAGACGCTGGAATCCCTGTGGAGCGAAATTCAGCACAATGCCGAGCTGCAAACCGCTCCGTGCCTGATCTACAGGGATATCGGCCTCGTCGGGAAGGTCCTTCGGGACGAACTGACGGATTCCGTCTCGGAGATCATCGTCGACGGAGAAGAGGAATACCGGAATATCGGGGAATATGTGAATTCCTTCTTCTCGCGGAATCCGCCGGACCTGTCTCTGCACCGGGGACCGACGCCGCTTTTCGAGTTCTACGGCCTCGAAAAAGAACTCGAAACCGCGCTGGAGAGAAAGGTTTGGCTCCGTTCCGGCGCGTATCTCATCATCGACCACACCGAAGCGTTGACCGTGATCGACGTGAACACGGGGAAATTCGTCGGCGAGACGGATCTTCGGCATACCGTGGTCGAAACGAATCTCGAGGCGGTTGACGAGATTGCGCGACAGCTCAGGCTCCGAGCGATCGGAGGAATCGTCGTCATAGACTTTATCGATATGGAATACGAGGAAGACAGGGCGGAACTGTTGCGGCGTCTGGAAACCGCTTTCCAGGGAGACCGCTACAGGGCGCGTGTTTTCGGTGTCAGCAGGCTCGGACTGGTCGAAATCACACGGAAGCGCGCCCGGCCCGATATCCGTTCCGTCCTGACCCGCGGCTGCCCCTTCTGCGGAGGATACGGCTGGGTCCAGAAAGAAGACACGGTGGCGCTTTCCATCAAACGATTCCTTCGGAAGGTCTCCGGCGCAAATCGCTCCGAGGCCGTACTGGTCGAAGCGAACGCAGCCATTGCACGGTATGTTGCGGAAACCTACCTCACGCTGTGGGAATCCGAACTGGAGCGAAGGATCATTCTCATCGAACGGGAAGACTTCCCCTGGGGGCGGTATCGGCTTGAAGCCCAGGGAACCCGGGAGCAGATGGAGCGACGGCTCGAGCAGATGCTGAAGCGGGAGGTTTCCCTGGTTGTTCATCGAACGCCTGCGCCTTAAAGGGTTCAAGAGCTTCGGCGGCTCGCACGATCTGCCCTTTTCACCGGGGATGACCGCAGTGGTCGGCCCGAACGGAAGCGGAAAGAGCAATATTCTCGACGCGCTCGCCTGGGTCCTGGGGGAAGGGAGCCCGATACGCCTCAGAATTTCCCGTCAGCAGGAGCTTCTCTTTCAGGGGACCGCGACAAGCGGCGCCGCGAAAGAATGCGACGTCACCCTTACGCTGCGTGACACCGATCGTCTGTCCACGATCCGTCGGACATTCTCTCCGGATGCCGGGAGCGTTCTCTATCATGACGGGCAACGGATCCGCCTCCAGGATCTCGAGGAAATCAAGCGGACGCTTCGCCTTGGGGGGGAAACCTTCGCGTTCATCGGACAGGGGGAAGTCGCCGAGACGATCCGGCAACGTCCCCTGCAACGGAGGATGCGGCTTGAAGTCCTCTTCGGGATCGATCAGTACCGGAAAAAGAGGAACGAGACGGACGCCCGTCTTTCGGACGTTCGTGAGGAGATGGGACGTCTGGCGACGCTTATCTCCGAACTGTCGCATCGACGTACGGAGATCGCTCCCTCCGTGGAAACGGCGCAGAAGGCGAAGACCCTTCTCGGATTGCTGGATGAACACAGACGCCGGGCGTATCATGGAAGACGCGCTTCTCTGGAGGCGCGAATCACAATCCTTGACGCAACCTGTTCGGAGATCGAAAGGGAGCGGAACGGCCTTCTTCTGTGGCGTTCGATATGGGAGAGAAGCGAACAGGCGTTTCTCGATTCCTTCATGCAAGGGAAACTCGAAGAGCAGGCGCTGCTTGCGGAGCTCGAATCCGTGACGCGGAATCTCGAAGCGGCGCGAAGGAACTGTGTTTCCGGCGCCGCCGCCGTCCGTTCCGGCCTGAGCCGGAAATCGGTCATCATCAGGACGCTTCAGGAAAGCCGCACTGAGCTCGCTTCGAGGGAAGAAGAGCTTCAACGGGGCCGGGCGGATCTTGCCGTCCTGAAGCGTGAGGCGGAAGCATCCTCACTGGCGTGCGAGGAAATCAGGGCCCGGGTCCGACGGTGCGAAGCAGAACGAACGCAGGCGGTCCGAAAGCGCGAATCTCTGGAAACATCGCTGAACGAAGCGCGCGTCCGCGGGGATTTTCTCGAACGCCGTTCGGAGTCGATATGTGAGGAAAAAGCAGCCCTTGAACAGGATTCTCAGGATTTCCTGAAGGAGGAACATTCTCTTTCCCGAGAGATCGAGGAAAAGCGAGCGCTCGTCGCTGAAATCGCAGAAAGATACGATATCGCAGTGGAACGGCGCGGAGCCTCTGGAACCGAATCCCAGGCGGAAGGCGCGGCGCTTCACGCGGCGCTTCGTTCCGTTTCGCAGGTCGAGAACGTCCTCGAACGGATGAAGGATCGCACCGAGCAGACGCTTCTTCCCGAACCGGTGCGCTTTCTTCTCTCCGCAGTCCGGCTCGGAAAGTTGGATGCGGATATGCGAATGATCGCCGATGCGTTCTCCTGTCCGCAATCGCTGACAAACGCGCTTGAAGCCTTTCTTGGAGGGCGCCAGTACTGGCTTGCGGTTCCTTCTCTCAATGAAGCGAAACGCTGCATCGACCTTCTGAAGAGCAAACAGGCGGGACGTACGACCTTTCTTCCGCTCGATCAGATAACTCCCAGAACTCCACAGGCGGACATCTCCATGTCGCGTTCCGGGATCGTCGGATGGGCGGCCGATCTGGTCGATTGCGATCCGAAATGGGAACGCGCCATTCGACATCTCCTTGGCGACGTGCTCCTCGTCGATCGGTTCGAGACGGTTGCCGGGACTCTGACCTCTCACAGGAAATTTCCCGTGGTGACGCTGGACGGAGAGGTTTTCGCCGCAACCGGAAGCGTCAGCGGGGGAAAGAGACGGGCGTCGGAAGGCGCCATTGCAGCCAACCGCCTGATCCGGGAACAGGAAGAACGACTCCGGTCTCTTCACGAGGAAATCGAGAGACGGCGCGCCTCGCTTGCCCGAGCGGAAGAGAGGGAGCATGCAGCCGCCCGCGACGTGGATGCGCTGAAAGCGCGACTTCAGGAGGAGCGTCTTCTCGAGGACGACATGGGCAAGCGGCTGGATCGCCTTCGCGCCGCAATAGAGAAGACACGCGAGAGAATCGCGGTCCTTTCGCGCGGCGCCGAAGAAGTTCGCTCCGAGCACGACGAAACGAACAGAAAGGTCGCGGAGTTCGAGAGAGAACTTGCGGAGATACGGGGCGAAGCGGATCCGTCTTCGGATCTCGCGACCCTGGCGAACGCCGAGGCGAAAGACGCCTTGCACCGCGAACGGCTTCGCGCCGGAGAATCGCTCGTCGTTCGTCTCGGGGAGGAAAGATCACGCGCATCCGGGCGCGTGGAATCGCTTGTTCGGGATATGGAATCGATCGAAAGGGAAATCGATACACTCTGGGACCGCGTGAAAAATGCGGGTCGTGAATGCCGACGCCTGTGGAATAGCTCCGGAGTGTTGCGCGGCGAACTCATGAGGAAAACCAGATGGAGGGAGCGCGGCGACGCACGCCTGACGCGGTTGCGGGACAGGCGCGCCTCGGCGGAAAAGCGCTTCTCCGGAGCGGAGCTGCGTCTTCAGGAAAACAGACGGCAGATGGAATCGGTGCAGCGGGAGCGCGATCAGCTCGTAGAGGCGTGGGAAGAACAGTATCCGTACCCCGGTGCTGCGGAAATTGCGGGCGACAACGACATCGCCGGGATCTGGAACATGGTGCGCCGGTATGAACGGGATCTCAAGGCGATCGGAGACTACGACCTGGGCGTGTTGTCGGAGGATGCCTCTCTTTCCGAACGCATCGGGTTTTTAAAGGGAAATCACGAGGACCTTCGTGCGGGCGAAAACGAACTGTGCCGGCTTATCGAGGAGACGGATCGCTACGTCGGCGCGCTCTTTGGGAACGCGCTTTCCGATATCGCCGTCCGGTTCGACGATCTCTTCAGACGCCTTCTTGGCGGCGGAGAAGCGCGTCTTGAGCTGATCGAAGGGGAATCCTTCTGGGAGTCGGGCGTCGATATCGTCGCACGACCGCCCGGAAAGAGAATGCAGAGTCTCGCGCAACTCTCAGGCGGCGAGCAGTCTCTCACCGGTATTTCCCTGCTGTTCGCCTGTATGGAAGTCGCGGCGGTTCCGCTTGCCGTTCTCGACGAAGTCGATGCGGCGCTCGACGAGTACAATCTCCTTCGTTTCGCCGAGCTGGCCAGGGAGTATGCCGCAAGGCTGCAACTCATCGTCATGACGCATCGTCGCGCGACGATGGAACGTTCCGACGTTCTGTACGGCGTGACCATGTCGGAACCCGGATTGTCGCAGGTGGTCGGCATCGATCTGGAGGAGTGGCGATGAGAGGTGTGGACGCATGACGTTGAGCAGGGACGATATCGTCCGGGGGGCTCTCTGCATGTGGCAGCCCCAGGACGGACCCAGGGTTATGGTCGATACGGTGCTCCTGTCCGCGTTTGCGCATATCCGCAAGGGCGAAAACGTTCTCGAACTCGGGTCTGCGACCGGAGCCGTGACACTTCTGCTCGCATTGCGATTTCCGGAGGCGGGGCGTATCTCCGGCGTGGAAATACAACCCGACCTGGTTGAGCTGGCGAAGCGGAATGCAGGAGAAAACGGGCTTTCGGGGCGTGTGTCGTATGTTTGCGGCGACCTGCGAAACATCGCGGACTTCTACCCGCCTGAAACCATGGACGTTGTGGTGACAAACCCGCCCTATCACGAAATAGGCAGGAACCGGAGAAGCGCGGCCGAATCCTCGGCGACGGCGCGACAGGAAGTGTGCTGTTCCCTTGAAGACGTTCTCCGCTGCTCGAAGCGGCTGCTCCGGAACAAGGGGCGGCTCTATATGGTCTTTCTCGCCGACAGGACCGCTGAACTGTTTTCGGCCCTTTCGGGCATGCGACTGGAACCGAAACGTATCCGTTTCGTGCACCATCGTCCCGGAGCGTTCGCCTCGGTTGTTCTCGTGGAGGCGGTTCGTGCGGCCGGGAAGGGATTGTTCGTGGAACCCCCCTTTTTCCTTTACGGGGAGAACGGAGAAGAAACGGAAGACATGAAAAACGCCTATGCTCCTGGAGGCGCCGGATGCCGTTGACCGTCGTCCCGACGCCCGTCGGGAATCTTGAAGACATGACGCTGCGGGCCATACGGGTTTTGCGGAAAGCGGACGTCATCCTGTGCGAAGATACGAGAACAACGTCGGTCCTTACCAGGCGATACGCGATCCGAACCCCGCTCGTCTCCTATCACGCGCATAACGAGCGTTCACGGACGGAATCATTTCTTCGCCGGCTCCTCGCCGGCGAAAACATCGCGCTCGTGTCGGACGCAGGCACCCCCGGAATCTCCGACCCGGGGGCGTGTATCATTGCGGAGGCGATAGGGGCCGGAGTCCCTGTCGACGTCCTTCCCGGACCGACCGCATTCGTTCCGGCCCTTCTGCTTTCCGGGCTTCCCGTACACCCGTTTCTCTTTTTCGGGTTTCTGCCCGACAAGGCCGGCGAGCGGCGGGCGGCGCTCGAAAAACTCCGGAACGTCACGCAGACGCTGATCTTTTATGTTTCTCCGCATAAACTTGAGGAGCAGCTGGAATCAATCGTTTCAACGCTGGGAAACCGGAAAGCGGCCCTGGCCCGGGAGATATCGAAGATCTACCAGGAGTGCATCCGCGGAGCGTCCGAAGAGATCCTGACACGAGCGAAGACGGGAGACGCGCTTCGCGGGGAAATGATCCTCGTTGTCGAAGGGGCTTCACCGTCGGAGCCCGATGAAGACGAATGGCAGTCCGCGACCGAACGGTTGCGGAGCGAAGAAATCAGCGAGAAGGATATTGTAAAAACGATCAATCAGTTGTATGGTGTACCGAAAAACCGCGTCAAGGAATATCTTTTTTCAGAAAAGAACACCGGAAGATAGCCCCCAAAAGCTGAAAAGCTCCACCCCCGGTTTCGCAGGAGCAAGGAGGAGAACGAACATGTCAGAGAAAAACTTCTATCTCACCACGCCCATTTACTACGTGAACGATATTCCGCATATCGGCCATGCCTATACCACTATCGCTGCGGACGTCATGTGCAGGCATATGCGCATGCGCGGCGACAACGTCTTTTTCCTGACCGGCACGGACGAACACGGCCAAAAAATACAGCAGAGCGCGGAAGCCAAAGGCATGACAGCCCAGGAACTGGCCGACAAGACCATGCTGAACTTCAGAAACCTGTGGACGGTGCTCGGGATCTCCAACGACGACTTTATCCGGACGACGGAGGAACGCCATGAACGCGTCGTTCAGAGCATGTTCCAAAAGCTCATGGATCAGGGGGATATCTACAAGGGATCCTACGAAGGCTGGTACTGCGTCCCGTGCGAGACGTACGTTCCCGAGAGCAGCATGGGGGAGAACCGGACCTGTCCCGATTGCGGCCGTCCGCTTGTTCAGATGCAGGAAGAGAGCTACTTTTTCCGGGCGTCGAAGTACGCAGACCGGCTGCTGGCCTACTATGAGGCGAATCCGCAGGCGATCCTTCCCCGGAGCCGCTACAACGAAATCGTGAGTTTCCTCCGTTCGGGCGTGCGCGACCAGTCTATCTCGCGAACGACGCTCAAATGGGGGATCCCCGTTCCCGGCGACGACAAGCACGTCGTCTACGTCTGGTTCGACGCGCTGATCAACTACGCGACCGCGTGCGGATATCTCGACGACCGGGAAAAATTCGCGAAATTCTGGCCGGCGGTCCGGCATCTTGTTGGGAAAGACATCATCCGTTTTCACTGCGTGATCTGGCCGATCATGCTCCTCGCACTCGGGCTCAATCCGCCTGTGTGCGTCTTCGCGCACGGCTGGTGGACCGTCGAGGGCGAAAAGATGTCGAAATCGAAGGGGAACGTCGTGGATCCGTTCGAAATGGCGCGCGTCTACGGAGTGGATCCGTTCCGCTATTTCCTTCTCCGCGAGGTTCCGTTCGGACTGGACGGAGACTTCTCCGAACTGGCCATGGTGCAGCGCGTCAACTCCGACCTCGCGAACGACCTCGGGAATCTGCTGAACAGGACGCTTCAGATGATGGGCAACTACCGTGACGGCAAGGTTCCTGCTCCGGGAGCGATCCTTCCCGTCGACGAAGAAGTCCTCTCGCTCATCGATGCGACGCTTGCAACCGTCAAGGAAAAGCTCGATGTCTTTTCGTTCGACGAGGCTTTGAAATCTATCTGGGCGCTGCTTGGGCGGGGGAACAAGTACATCGATGAGACGATGCCCTGGAAGCTCGGCCGCGAGGGAAACGGCGAACGCCTCGATACCGTGCTCTCGACGCTCTTCGCCGTCCTGCGGGCGGTCACGCTTCTGACGGCTCCGTTCATGCCGGACGCCGCGAAGAGAATGTACGTCCAGCTCGGATTCTCCGGCGATCCGCTCGACGAACGGTTCCCGAGCGTTGCTCTGCGGAATGCGCCTGCAGGGCAGATGACGCAGAAGGGAGACGTGCTGTTCCCGAGGATCGACGTCGATCAGTGGAAAAAAGGCCGCGAGGCCAAGCTGTCCGGAAAAGACGGGGCGCAGGTCCCGGACGCCAAGATTCCAAGCGAACACGAAGACGAGATCTCGATAGACCTGTTCAAGTCGGTGGAGTTGCGTGTCGCCGAAGTCATCGGAGTGGAAGAGATCCCGAAGGCCAAAAAGCTCTACGCCCTCTACCTCGACCTGGGGTATGAAAAACGGAAGATCGTCTCCGGCATCAAGGAGTTCTTCACACCCCAGGACCTGATCGGGAAACGGATTATCGTCGTTGCGAACCTCAAGCCCGCGACGCTCTGCGGAGTCGAAAGCCGGGGCATGTTGCTGGCCGCCGGGCCGAAAGACAAGTCCGCCCTCGGCTTGCTGACCGTCGACGAATCCGCGCCGCTCGGAAGCCGCGTCAGTTAGCATCCCCCGCACGGGGGCCTGTTGTTGCGTCCGACCGGCGGTTCGGAGGCGCGATACAGCTATCGGAACATCAAGCCGGATGAGAGAATCTTGGAACGATACCATGACATCGGGCCTTCCTCTACGGAACGGCCCGATGCTTTTTTCAGGAGAGTGACCATGAGCGGACTCTATATCGATTCACACTGTCATTTGAACCCGGAGCACTTCCCGGAAGGAGCGGACCCTGCAATAGCGAGGGCGCATGAAGCCGGCGTCTCGCATCTGATGGTCGTCGGAGGCAACGTCGCCTCGAGCGCCGACGCCGTCAGGACAGCCCGATCCCACGAGCGGGACGGCGTCTACGCCGTGGTCGGGGTGCATCCGCACGAAGCGTCGTCGGTGACTTCGGAGTTGCCGGAAGACCTGCTCGCGCTTGCGCGGGACAAGAGCGTCCGGGCTATCGGGGAAACCGGCCTCGATTACTACTACGATCATTCGCCGCGTGAGGCGCAGTTGTCCGTCCTTTCGATGCATCTTGAATGGGCGCGAAAGGAAAATCTGCCGCTTGTCTTTCACGTGCGCGACGCGTACGACGATATGCTCGCTGTTCTCCGAAACGAAGGAAGCGGGCTGACAGGCGTGATCCACTGCTTCTCGGGGACATGGGAGCACGCGGCCGCGTTTCTCGACATGGGGTATTTCCTGTCCTTCTCCGGACCGGTGACGTATGCGAAAAACGAAGCGCTTCGCTCCATAGCGGCCCGAGTTCCCGATGACAGGATTCTCTGCGAAACGGACTCCCCGTATCTGTCGCCCAGGAGAACGAGGGGGAAGCGCAACGAACCGGCCAATGTCGTCGATGTATACGAAATTGTCGCCGGCGTTCGCGGAATTCCGGTAGAGGAGTTTGCAGTGCGGGTTCGGGAAAACGCTTTCCGGCTGTTTCATCTGGAGGAGAACGCGGATGTTTGAATATAGGGTCATTGCGCAGTGCCCCGTCACGGGAGCGCGGGTGGGGGAATTCGTCACCCCGCACGGAATTCTGAAGACCCCCGTCTTTATGCCCGTCGGAACGCAGGCGACCGTCAAGGCCATGGCGCCGTTTGAACTGAAGGAACTCGGAGCGCAGATTATCTTGTCCAACACGTACCACCTGTATCTGCGTCCGGGAGCGGAACTCATAGGAGAAGCCGGGGGGCTTCACTCGTTTATGTCCTGGGACCGGAGCATCCTTACGGACAGCGGTGGATTCCAGGTCTTTTCGCTCGCGTCGCTGAACCGGATAACCGACGACGGCGTGGAGTTCCAGTCGCATCTTGACGGAAGCCGTCACTTCATGACGCCTGAAAAGGCCATGGAGGTTCAGCGGACGCTCGGAAGCGACATCGCCATGTGTTTCGACCAGTGCGTCCCGTATCCATGCACGAGGGAACAGGCGGAAGAAGGCGTTCGCCGGACCTCCCTGTGGGCCGGACGCTCTCTCAAGGCATGGGAAGGATCCCGGAACGCGCTCTTCGGCATCGTTCAGGGATCCGTTTTCGAAGATCTCAGGCGCAGGTCGGCAGGTGATCTTGTCCCGATGGATTTCCCCGGATATGCGATCGGAGGACTCTCTGTCGGCGAGAGCCATGCGGATATGTACCGCATCCTCGATGCGCTCGATCCGTTGCTCCCCTTCGGGAAGCCGCGATATCTGATGGGCGTGGGGCATCCGCTCAATCTTGTTGAAGGTGTTGCGCGAGGCGTGGATATGTTCGATTGCGTTCTTCCCACGAGGAACGGACGCAACGGAACGCTCCTGACGACACACGGACCCATCAATATCAAGAACAAAATCTATGAACGGGATTTTTCTCCGCTGGATCCGGAATGCGACTGTTATGCGTGCAGAGCCTTCACGCGCGCGTATATAAGGCATCTCTACCGTACCGGCGAAATACTTGCGTCCCGCCTGTGCAGCTGGCATAACCTGCGTTTCCTCGTCGCTCTCGCCGAGAAGATGCGACAGGCGATACTGGACGGGACCTTCCCGGCATTTCGTGAACGCTTTACGGCTTCGTACGGTTCCGTTTCGGTGGAGTGACGGACGATGCCCGATACTATAGTGCGCATAGATCCGTGGAATCCTGACAGGGAGCTTATCGCCCGGGCCGCCGTGACCTTGTCCGAAGGCGGGCTCGTTGCATTCCCCACCGAGACCGTGTATGGACTCGGCGGCAACGGGCTCGACCCGGAGGCCGCGAGACGCATTTACCGTGCAAAGGGGCGTCCCTCGGAAAACCCGCTTATCCTCCATGTGGCATCTCCTGCTGAGGCGGATTCGCTTGCCGACATCACACCGAATGCAGAAAAACTCATAGAACATTTCTGGCCCGGGCCCTTGACGATCGTCCTGCATTCGAAGGCGATCGTTCCATTGACCGTACGGGGAGGGCTCGAAACGGTCGCGATCCGGATGCCGGCCCATCCCGTAGCTCTTGCGCTGATCGAGAAGGCAGGCTTCCCCATAGCGGCCCCAAGTGCGAACCGGAGCGGGCGTCCAAGTCCAACCGACGCGAAAAGCGTTTTCGAGGATCTTGGCGGGAGCGTTGACCTGATTCTCGACGGAGGCGCCACACGATATGGCGTCGAATCCACAGTGATTGACGTTACCGGAAACGACGTTGTTCTGCTGCGTCCCGGAGGGATGTCTGTGGAAGACCTGATTTCCGTCGTCGGCTCCGTCTCTTCACCCGATGGAGAACATGTATTGAAGCGTTCGCCGGGAACGAGATTCCGCCACTATGCGCCCGGAATTCCTCTTCTGACCTGGAGAGAAGGCGAGGAGATCCGATTCGCCGGCGATGAACACGGGAAGAAACGACGTGTAATCTCGTATATGGGGATGCGCCGCTTCCCGGAAGAAACGCTTCGGTCGATTTATTTCGAAGACCCTGAGAACTATGCGCGCGGATTGTTCTCCGCGATGAGAGAGCTTGAGCGAAGCGGAGCGGAGGTCATCATCGCCGAATGGCCCGAAGTCGAGGGCGTCGGACGCGCGATACAGGATCGTCTTCGTCGTGCTTCCGGCGGACATTGACCCCCGGATGTCCGGCTAAAGCCAAAGGACGCTCTGTCTGCGGCGGAGTGCTGTCTTGTAAAAAGGCGTTGACGTTTCAGTTTGAGACCAATCGCTTGCCAAACCGGGTTCCCCTTGCTAC
>CALMZW010000161.1 GCA_937870605.1 uncultured Synergistaceae bacterium | reverse complement strand
GCGGCGGACATCGCGGAACGGCTGCGCCGCCTCACGGAAGAGAGCGCGATCGCGACGCCGGAAGGCGTGATCCGCGTGACGCTCAGCGCCGGTCATACGACCGCGCTCCCCGGCGATTCGCCCGACGACCTCCTTCGCCGTGCCGACAGCGCCCTCTACGAAAGCAAGCGCTCCGGCCGCAACAGGGTGAGCCGGGCCTAGGCCGCGCCTACGACAACCCGAAGAGCCTCCCGCCCTGGTAGACCGCCACGGCGAGCGCATAGCCGACGAGCGTCGTGTACGCGACCAGGAAGATCGTCCACTTCCAACTGTTCGTCTCGCGCTTGAACGCGGCGACGACCGCGACGCACGGGACGTAGAGCAGCGTCATGACGAGGAACGCATAGGCCGAGAGCGGCGTGAAGAGCGCCGGCAGCGCCGCCGCGAGCCCTTCCTCGCCCGTTCCGAGCAGCGTTCCGAACGTCCCGAGGACGACCTCCTTGGCCAGGAACCCGAAGAAGAGCGCGACGCCCGCCTGCCGGAAGCCGAACCCGGCCGGGGCGAAGATCGGGGCGAGCAGCGCGCCCAGGCGTCCGACGAGGCTCTCCGCCGAGCCGTACTCCACGCCGAACGGCAGGCTCGCGAGAAGCCACACGCCGATGACGGCTCCGAAGATGAACGTCCCCGCCTTGCGGACGAAGAGCATCGCGCGCTCCCCCGCGGCGCGCAGCGTCGCGGAGAGCTTCGGCAGGCGGTACGCGGGAAGCTCCATGACGAACTGCGACGGTTCGCCCGCGAAGACCGTGCTCCCCAGGACCTTCGCCGTCAGGACCGCGACGGCGATCCCGAGGATGTAGAGCGAGAAGACGACCGTTCCGGCCCGCTCGCCGAAGAACGTCCCCGAGAAGAGGAGGAAGACGGGAAGTCGCGCGGCGCAGCTCATGAAGGGCAGCACGAGAAGCGTGATCATCCGGTCGCGCGGCCGTTCGAGGATTCGCGTCGCCATGATCGACGGCACGTTGCAGCCGAAGCCGAGAAGCATCGGGATGAAGCTCTTGCCGTGCAGCCCGAGCGCACGCAACAGCCGGTCCATCACGAACGCGCCGCGCGCCATGTAGCCGCAGTCCTCGAGGATCGACAGGAAGAAGAAGAACAGGAAGATAT
The DNA here is from genome assembly GCA_937870605.1 of uncultured Synergistaceae bacterium. Classification (GTDB taxonomy): domain Bacteria; phylum Synergistota; class Synergistia; order Synergistales; family Aminobacteriaceae; genus CALFXN01. The sequence goes on along the minus strand of CALMZW010000161.1, from coordinate 3,553 downwards.
GCGGCGCGAAGACGAGCACCGAACCGACGCCCGCGATGACGCCGTCCCGGACGAGACTCGTCAGGGTCGCTCCCGCGCCCCATGCCGCGAGCTGCGCGGCCGCCGCCTCGCCGAACGAGCCGAGCAGGCCGTCGAGATGGTCCGCGACCGCGTCCCCGATCGCGAACACCGACTGGAAGACGCCCCACGCGACCAGCAGAAAGAGCGGCAGCCCGAGGAAGCGGTTCGTCACGATGCGGTCGAGCCGCTCGTCCCACGTCGTTCCCGAAGACGTCGCCGGATCGCGTCGCAGCGCCTGTCCCACGATGCCGGAGATGAAATCCCACCGCTTGAGGATCACGGCCGTCTGGAGGTCGTATTCGAGCGCCTTTTCGATGCGGGCGTTCTCCGAGGCCGCGAGCGCGAGGATCGCTTCCGCCCCGGGAAGGCCCGACACGGCCCCGGAATCTCCTTCGGCCGTGCGGATCGCGAGCAGCCGCCGCTCGTTGTCCGTCATGCCTCCGGGAAGCGCCTTCGCGATCGCGGCCAGGGAACGCTCCACCTCGTCGCCGTAGGGAAGCGCGAGCGGCTTCTCCTCCCTCCGCGCCGCTCCGGGCCGCGCTGCTTCGGGCCGCGCCGAGGCGAGACGCGAGGCGATTTTTCCGCGCAGCTCGTCGAGCCCCGTCCCGTTCGTCGCGACCGTCGGGACGACATCCACGCCCAAGAGCGCTTCGAGGCGCGCGATATCCACCGAAATGCCCTTCTTTTCCGCGAGATCCCACATATTCAGCGCGACGACGACCGGAACGCCCGATTCCCGGAGCTGCGTCGCAAGGTAGAGACTGCGCTCCAGATTCGTCGCGTCGACGACCGTCACCACCGCCCCCGGACGCTCGTTCCGGAGGAAGTCCGCCGCGATCTGTTCGTCGACGGAGGACGCGCCGAGGCTGTACACGCCCGGAAGGTCCACGAGCGTGACGTCGCCCTCCCTGAGCGCGAGTCGTCCCTCCTTGCGCTCGACCGTGACGCCTGGCCAGTTGCCCACCTTCTGACGCGAGCCGGTCAACGCGTTGAACAGGCTCGTCTTTCCCGTGTTCGGGTTTCCCGCAAGCGCGACGACGGCCGTGCTCATGCCTTGCACCGCCCGCATCCGCAGCAGCCCCCGCAGGAGCCGCAGTCGCCGCCGCTGCGGACAGCGATCCGCACCGCGGCGGCCTCCGAACGGCGGAGGCTCAGCTCGAAGCCGCGCACCCGGAACGAAACCGGGTCGGCCAGCGGCGCCGACCGTTCGAGGCGCACCTCGGTCCCCGGAACCAGTCCCATATCCATGATGCGATGTCGCAGCGCCGCATCTCCCTCCACGCGAAGCACGCGGGCCTTCCGTCCCGGTTCCAGCTCGTCCAGTCTCTGCTCCATGTTCCTCACCCCATTTAAGTTTTATGACTCGAACTCATTTTCGAGTCGAAAAAAAGACCTCTTTCGAGGTCCGTGTTCCTCTTTTCCGATGGCCTGATCCTCCGGGGGGATTCCTTCAGCTGTCGCGCAGGCGGCAGCAGGACGCCCTCTCTCCGTCGCATGCGGCCTGGCAGATCCACACCGTCGCCGCCTCGGACCGGCGAAGCGACAGATTCCCGCCGCGAACGCTCACTTCGACCGGATCGCCAAGCGGCGCGCTCCGGACAAGGACGACGGGCGTTCCGGGAAGCAGACCAAGCTCCAGCAGGCGCTTCCGTAGCGACCCTTCGGCGGTCACGCGGACCACCGATCCCGTTCCGCCGACGTCAAGCATCGAGAGCGGCCGCGGCAGCCGCGCGGGTTCGGAGAGCGCCGCCCGAAGCTCCTCCGCCCAGGGGAGGTTCCGGCGCATGCCGTCGGAAAGAAATTCCGTCAGCGCCATCAGGCGTCCCTCCATCTCCGCGTCAAGCGCATGCTCCAGCGTGCAGGCGGCTGTCTCCGCCGCGTTGTGTTCGAAGCCCAGCACTCCGGAGAACAGGAAGGACAGATGCTCGTGACGCCGGTACATCAGCAGCGCGCGCTCGCGCCCCGACTCCGTCAGCGCGGGGGAGCCGTAGCGCTCGTGCGAGAGGAAGCCGTCCTCCGAGAGGCGCCGCACCGCCGCGACGACCGTCCCCTTCGTGACCTTCAGCTGCTCCGCCAGCATCGTGACCGTGGCCGTCCGGCCCCGGACCTCTTCGGAAAAAATCGCTTCCAGGTAATCTTCGACTCGCGCCGTCAGCATGTTGTTCCCCCCTCGTCCGATGGAACGCGAATCAGTTTAATCCATCAAACTTTTTTCGTCAATCCGTCTTTCTCTTGTCGACGCATCGTATTCCGAAAATCCGGACTTTTGAGCGGGATTTTTGGCCCGTATCGCCGGAAAACCCCGCCGAATGTCGTACAATAGATATGAAAAAAGATGCTGCGGGAGGGAACGCCGATGTTCCGTCATCTTCTCGGTCTGGTTGTCGCGCTCTGCGCGGGGATCGTCTTCTTCCTCGCGGTCGAGACGCTTGGGGATCACTACTCCGGGGTCTTTCTGCGCGCGGGGATCGAGGCGCTTCCGTCGCAGGACTATACGCCGGAGATCGAGCGGCTGAAAGCGGAGAAAAAGCTCGAAGAGGCCTTCGACCTCGCGGACTACGCGTGCCGGCAGGAAGACATGCCCGGGCGGGAGCGCGCTTGCGCGCTGCGCCGGGAACTCGACGGGGAGCTGAACACCTTCTGGGGGACGATGGGGCGGAGCGTCCGGGGCTTTCTCACGGGCGAGGGAACCACCGTCGCGGAGGTTTCCGGGGCCGTCGCGTCCGACATGCTGCTCTACGGCGACCTGCGCGACCTGACGAAACAGGGCTTCCGGATGTGGGCCGGAGAGGACGCGGATCCGGTCGTCGCGGCGCTTGCGGGGTTCGGGCTCGCGACGGAGCTTGTGGATGTCGTCGACTGGGTTCCGGCCGTCCTCAAGGCCTTCCGCAAACTCGGCGCGCTCTCGTCGCGCTTCGTGGACTTCCTCACGGGCGTCGGCGCTCGCGTCGCCAAAACCGGGCGAATGGACGACGCCGCGAAGGCCGTCATCGATCAGATCGGCGCGGTCGCGGGGAAGGAAGGGCTCGGCGTCGCGCGTACGGCCGCGATCCTGAAGAACGTGGACACGGGCGGGGAGCTTGCGACGCTCGCCAAAGCGGTCGAACGGGCTCCCGACGCGGCCTACGTTCTGGTGCGCAGCGGCGGAAAGCAGGGGCTCGACGTCCTGAAAACGGTCGACGAATTTTCCGCGGGAGCGGATGTCCTGAAGCTCGCGGCCACAAAGGGGCCGGAGGGCGTCCGGAGGCTCGGCGCGCTCCGCGCGGGAGGCGAATACCGGCGGCTCGTCGTCGTCTCGCGCTACACATCGCGAATCGTCAAGGATCTTCGCCTCGGCCGGGTGTCCGGCTGGATCAGGGGCGTCATGACCTCCCTGCCGGGCGCCGTCTGGGGCGTGTGGGTCGCGCTGCTCGGGAGCTTCTGGGTCCTGTCGGCCCGGGGCGTCGCGCTGGCGCGGGGGGCGGGGCGCGCGCGGCGGCCGGGGGGGGGGAGG
>CALMZW010000160.1 GCA_937870605.1 uncultured Synergistaceae bacterium | reverse complement strand
TCACTTCCCGAGGATCTCGGCCAGATCCTTCTCGACCGTCGTCGTCGGCTGGAGGTTCAGCTTCTCCTGCAATACCTTGAAGACGGGCTCCTTGACGAAGGCCGGAAGGGTCGGCCCGAGCTTCATGTTCCGGATGCCGAGGTGCAGCAGCGAGAGCAGGATGCACACGGCCTTCTGTTCGTACCAGGACAGGATCAGCGAGAGCGGCAGGCTGTTGACGTCGGTCTTGAACGCGTCGGCGAGCGCGAGCGCGATCTGGACGGCGGAGTAGGCGTCGTTGCACTGGCCGCAGTCGAGCAGCCTGGGGATGCCGTCGATGTCGCCGAAGTCGAGCTTGTTGAAGCGATACTTGCCGCACGCGAGCGTCAGGATCACGCAGTCCTTCGGCACGGACGTCGCGAAGTCGGTGTAGTAGCTCCGGCCGGGCTTGGCGCCGTCGCAGCCGCCGATCAGGAAGAAGTGGCGGATCTTTCCGGCCTTGACGAGTTCGATGACCTTTCCGGCCGCGTTCATGACCGCGTTGCGCGCGAAGCCGATCATGATTTCGTGCGCGGGCGCGTCCTCGGCGAATCCCGGAGCCGCGAGCGCCGCCTCGATGACGGGCGCGAAGTTCTTGTCCGGTCCGATGTGTGTGACGCCCGGCCAGGCGACGAGCCCTGTCGTGAAGATCCGGCCCTTGTAGGAGTCCTTGGGCTTCTGGATGCAGTTGGTCGTCATGAGGACCGCACCGGGGAAGGCGTCGAATTCCTCGCGCTGGTTCTGCCACGCGCTGCCGTAGTTCCCCTTGAGGTGCGGATACTTCTTGAGGCCCGGATAGGCGAGGCACGGAAGCATTTCGCCGTGCGTGTAGACGTTGATGCCTTTGCCGGCGGTCTGCTGGAGCAGCTTGTCGAGGTCCTTGAGGTCGTGCCCCGAGACGAGGATCGCCTTGCCCTTGACCGGAGTGACGCGGACTTTCGTGGGTTCCGGGTGCCCGTAGGATGTGGTGTTCGCCCGGTCGAGAAGCTCCATGACGGCGATGTTCCACTTTCCGGCGTCCATCGCCCGGCCGACGAGCCCGTCGACGGTGTACGAGTCGGAGGACAGGAAGTCCATGAAATCATGGAAGAACCCGTAGATCGCTTCGTCGTCGAACCCGAGGACGTGCGCGTGGTCGATGTACGCGGCGCTGCCCTTGAGGCCGAGAAGGATGAGATACCGCAGCCCCTGGACGACTTCGCCCCACTTTTCCTCGCCGGCAGCGACGCCGTATTTCGCGGCTTCGGTCATCATCGCGTCGCGAGTCGCCGGAATCGCGACGGTCGCGGGGCCGTCGAGCGTTTCTGGAGTCTTTCCGGCTTTGCGGCAGGCGTCCTCGTAGAGCTTCTTCGCGCGGTCGCGCATCTGGCCGGCCTTCCGGATAAGCCCTTCGAGCCGTTCCTCGTCGAAGTTCACGTTCGTGATCGTCGTGAAGAGCGCTTCCGTTACGAAGACGTCGACATCCTTGTCAATGGCGCCGAGGGCGCGGGCCCTGTGGGCGTACTTCGATACCCCCTGCGTGACGTAGAGCAGAAGATCCTGAAGGTCCGCAACCTCCGGACTCTTTCCGCACACGCCGAACGCGGTGCATCCCGTCCCCTTGGCCGTCTGTTCACACTGGTAGCAATACATTTGCGTCATCTCCTCCGTGTCTGTTTTGTGGAACCGTCTCTATGCGTTTGTTCCGAAAACCCAGGTTTTCGTTTCCCTGTCGATGATTTCGCCCCGCACGCCGACCGTGACGATCCGAAGGGATGCGTCGCGCCCCACGCGGCGGAGCGCTTCCTCGAGGATGCGCGTCATTCCGCCGCAGCAGGGGACTTCCATGCGCACGAGCGTGAGCGACGCCGGTTCGTTCCGTTCGATCATCCGTGCGATCTTGTCGACGTACTGCTGCGCGTCGTCGAGCTTGGGGCACCCGACGAGGCAGACGGTGTTCGGTCCGGACAGGAACGTCCGGTGGAAATCGGGGTGCGCGAAGGCGGTGCAGTCGGCGGCGATCAGGAGATCTGCGCCCTTGAGGTAGGGTGCGTTTTCGGGAACGAGCCGCAACTGCACGGGCCAGTTCGACAAACGCGATTCCATTGGTTCCGACGGTCTATTCTGTAGTGTACCAGAAGATTGACTTTGTCTCAAATCGCGCACGGCGCTTCCCGGACACCCGCACCCGAGGGGTCCGGCCGCCGGAGATTTCGGAGCCGCTTCGGACTTCTTCGAATGTCCTGCCTGCGCGATCGCCGCGGCCTCGTCGAACGGAGCCGCCTCGCGCTCTTCGATCGTGAGCGCGCCCCGGGGGCATTCGCCGATGCACGCGCCGAGCCCGTCGCAATACGAATCGCTCACGAGCTTCGCCTTTCCGTCGATGATCCGGATGGCGCCCTCGTGACACGCCTCCGCGCACTGGCCGCAACCGTCGCATTTGTCCTCGTCGATCCGGATGATCTTTCTCGTTGTTATACCGCTCATGCGTTCGTTCCTCCCTCGTCTTTCGCGGAAAGATCCGCGAGGGTGACTCTGTGAAGATAGTCCAGAAATTCCTTTTCCATTCGTTCCGTCTCTCCGCCGAAGATGCAGCGCCCGAAGGGGCACGTCGTCGTCCCGAGAAGGCACACGCCGCATTCGGCCGTTCCCTCGATTGCCTCGTACACGCGGAAGAGCGTGACGGCGCGCGGATCTTCGGTGATCTCGAACCCGCCTCCCGGCCCCCGCGTGGAATGGACGAGCCCTGCGCGGGCGAGGCGCTGAAAGACTTTCAGGAGATGCGCCTCCGAGACGCAGATGGCGTTCGCGATCTCATGCCCGCTCATTCGCGCCCCCCGGACCGCGAGGAGCCCCATGCCGTGAAAGGCGATCGAAACCGCCTCGGATATCCGGAACAACCCTGCCATTGAACGCCACCTCCGTTAACAGGAATAAAGGTACCATAATTCCTGAATATGTCAAGAAGAAAAACGGCCCCCAGGAAAGAGGGCCGTTGCGTTGCGCTTTTTATTGCCGCCAGGTCGCGGGGAACACGAGCATGATGACGGTGTAGAGTTCGAGGCGTCCGAGGAGCATGCACAGGGACAGCACCCACTTTCCGAGCGCAGGGAGACCCGAATAGTTGTCCATGGGTCCGAGACTGCCGAGGCCCGGACCGACGTTTCCAAGCGTTGCCGCCACGCCGGAGAACGCGGACACGATATCCGCTCCGAGGCATGTCATGGCGAGCGTCGCCAGCGCGAAGATGGAAATATAGAGAATGAAGAAGGCCGTGACGGAAGCGATCGCATCCCTCGGCAGGGGTTTCCCTCCCACGCGGCAGGTGATGATGCCCTGGGGGTGAAGGATCCGGAGAAGCTCCACCTTGACGTGGCGAAGCAGGATCATGATCCGGAGGTGCTTGATGCCGCCGCCGGTCGATCCTGCGCAGCCGCCGAGGAACATGAGAAGGACGAGGACGAACTGCGCGCCGAAGTGCCACGTTTCGAAATCCGCCGTGACGAATCCGGTTGTCGTCATCATGCTGACCGCCTGGAACGCGGCGAAACGAAGCGCATCGGGAACGGTTCTGTAGGCGCCCGTGAACAGCAACAACACGACGATAATGAGCGTCGCGGCGAGTGTCACGAACGTGTAGAAGCGAAATTCGTCATCTTTCCAGAAGGCGCCCCACTTGCCTTTCAGAAAGAAGTAGTGCAGCGTGAAATTCGCGCCCGAGAGAAACATGAAAATCGTGATGACCCAGTCGAAGTAGGCGTTGTTGTATTGTCCCACGCTCTTGTTGAGCGGGGAAAACCCGCCTGTGGCGACCGTGCCGAACGTATGCGTCAACGATTCGAAGAAGTTCATGCCGCCGAGCATCAGGAGGGTCGTCTGGGCGACCGTCATGAGGACGTACACGCCCCAGAGGAGAAGCGCCGTCTGCTGGACGCGCGGCGTGAGCTTCTCGGGGATCGGTCCGGGGACTTCCGCCTTGTAGAGCTGCATTCCGCCGACGCCGAGAAACGGCAGGATCGCGAGGCTCAGGACGATGATCCCCATGCCGCCGAGCCAGTGTGTGAGGTCGCGCCAGAAGAGGATCCCCCGCGGGTTCGCCTCGATGTTGGAGAGGACCGAGGCTCCCGTGGTCGTGAACCCCGACATGGCCTCGAAGAAGGCGTCCGTGAAGGTGGGGACGGTCCCGTGGAGCAGGTAGGGCAGGCCTCCGACGGCCGACGCGACGACCCACGAGAAGGTCACGACGGCGAAGGCTTCCCGCACGCCCATGTTGGCGTAGTCGGCGTCCCGGCCGAGCAGGAAGAGAACGGCGGAGAAGGCGAGTCCCGCCGCGATCGACTCCATGAAGGGCTTGATGTCGGCGCTTCCGTCCCAGAGCGCCCACGCGAGCGGCCAGAGCATGAAGAGCGCGACGATGCCCGATATGAGCGCGAGAACCTTCGAAACGACGCGAAGCCTCATATCAGATGCCCCGGAGCATCTCGACGGCGGTGTCCATCAGATCCGAGGTGGCGAAGACGATGGCCCTGTCGTCCGCCTGGAGGAGTGTGGTTCCTCCGGGAACGAAGACGCGCCCCTTGCGGACCACGAGCGCGAGCAGGATGCCCGAGGGCAGGCCGAGCGCCGCGACCGGAGCGCCGAGCGCGGGACTCTGGTCGGAAATATAGAGTTCGAGCATCTCGGCGTCGATCTTCTCGATGATCGAGAGCGTTCCCGTACCGGACGGGTAGCGGACGTACCGCAGGATCACCGACGCGAGCGCCTGGTTCGGGTTGACGATGGCGTCAACCGAGATGTACGGGTCGAGGCGCTGGTAGAGCGTCTTTCGGGCGACCGCGATGCTCTTGCGCGCGCCGAGCGATTTGCCCACGACGCCGAGCATGAGGTTGGCCTCGTCGCTCTCGGTCGCGGCGACGAAGCCGTCGGCCTCGTTGACGCCTTCCTG
>CALMZW010000159.1 GCA_937870605.1 uncultured Synergistaceae bacterium | reverse complement strand
ACGGCGGCAAGGGGTGTGCGGTCCGGGCCGGGCTGGCCGCGGCCCGGGAGTTCGAAATCGTGCTCCTCGCGGACGGAGACGGGGCCTTCGATCCCGAAGACGCGCCGCGAATCCTGGCCCCGATCGAGGCGAAAGAGGCCGACATCGTCATCGGGAGCCGCTTCCCCTTCGGGGAGGACATTCCCTTCCCGCGACGGATCGCGAACGGGGCGATCAACGCCCTTGTGCGGCGGCTCTTTGGAACGGCGCAGACGGATCTGCTTTCCGGGTTTCGGGCGCTTTCGCCCGCGGCCCGCAGGTCTCTGGCGCTCGAAGCCTGCGGATTCGAGATCGAAATGGAAATGAGCCTCGCCGCGCTGTGCGGCGGACTTCGCGTCGTCGAGGCGCCGGTGGCCGTCCGCCGGCGGACGCGAGGGACGTCGAAGGTGCGTCTGTGGCGCGACGGCCTGCGCCTCGTGCGCTTCGCGTTCGCCCGGCGATTCTTCCGGAAAGGGATTGAGTGACCCTCGCCCGGCCGCGCGGCCGGATTCCGGACGGACGAGCGGCGGACTTCATCCGCCCCGGGGCGGGGGGCGTCGAAAAAGCATCCGGTCGGAACCGGACGGTCCGCCGGGCGCCACACGTCGCATCGACCCGCTACGAAAAGACGTCCCTTCGCCGCCAGCCCTCAATGTTCCCGAAAAATCGTTCGCGCCGTCCGGTCCTGACATTTTCCCTGTCCGACGACACATCCGGCTACAGTATATGTCAATGGACAGCGAAAATGTCACCCCTAAAGGTGGAAAATGGGACAGGGAAAATGTCATCCCTGTCTCGTTTTCGTTCATGAGATTTTTACGCCATAAATGATGTCCATGAGATCCGCCGCCGATTCTTCAAGCGGATTCGGGTCGTCGTATATCCCCCTTCCGGGGGAGCGTTTCATCCATGTTCCGCGCCATGGATGGTCTTTCGCGGGCTTTAGGGGCGTTGCGACCTCCGGAGTCGTCGCTTTGTCCGGGTTCTTTCCGTCGTCTTTGACGTTCTCCTCCGTCCGGCATGAGGGAATCAGCCCGTACACGGGCCCGTTTCCCTCGCAGCGTCTCAAGGCATACAGGGAGCCGTCCAGGGTGCAGATGACCGTGACGACTTCTTTTTTTCCCAGAAGAACAATCCGTCCTCCGGAATCTGTCAGCTGGTACTTTCCTCCTTTCCAGGATATTTCCGACCCTGCGGAAGCTTTCCTTTCATCCCGGCTTCCCAACAGAAGGCGAAGCTTCTCGGGCGCGGGTGGCGGAAGGAACGCCGTCGCTTTTTCCGCCGCATCCCGGGCGAAAAGTGTGTTGTGACGTTCGAGATACCCGGGAAGAAACACGTTCGCCTCCTCGATCGTCCCTATCCCTGCAATCCGCATCTCCACCACAAGACGACGCTGACACGTCCCCCAGAGTCGCTCGATTCTTCCCTTGGCCTGGGGGGACCGGGCCGCTATATGCTCTATCCCCAGAAGATGCAGCGGCAGTCCGTATCGCGTGAGCGGAGCTTTTCTCCCTTCGATTTCGTCCTCTTCCGTCAGCTTCTCCGTCTTCGGAGAAAAGAAGATGGTATGACGGTCCGAGTAGATCGCTCCGGGAACCCCCCATTGCTTCAGGATGTCTTCAAGGACATGAAAATATCCTCCGGAGCATTCGTTCTTTTCGAGCCTGAGCGAAAGCACCCTTCCGGTGGCGTCATCAATCGCCCCGTGAAGGGAGTACGCTTCGCCCCGTCCAAGCCAGTCGAAAGGAGAAGCGTCGACCTGCACCAGTTCGCCGAATCTCTTTCGCCGCGCCCGGCTTCTGTGCTTTTTCGGGGCCTTGTGCGTGTGCGGATTCTTCACTCCGCTCTCCTTCAGGATGCGCCCGACGCTCTTTCCGCTGATATGAACATCCTCGTTGCGCTTCAGAAGTTCCGAAATATGGGAATAGCTCGCGCCTCTGTATTCGTTCGTTCCCCTGTCCCGCACCACTCTGCGGATTTCTTCGGGGAGCGCATTCGCCGCCTTCCTCTGCCGGTTCCCATGGACCAGGGATGCGATGCCTTTCGCTTTGATTCCCGCCTTCAGCCGGAAAACGTGACGCTTGCTCACAGAGAG
>CALMZW010000158.1 GCA_937870605.1 uncultured Synergistaceae bacterium | reverse complement strand
CGTCCCCGTCCGTGTAGAGCTTCTTCTTCACTGTGCTTACTCCCGACGTGAGCCTGCACAGAGAGTCTGACACCATAGGAGTGATGTTCGAGACGTTATCGTAGCCTACAAGCCAGTGCTGTCGCAACATGAAGAACGGTTCTTCCTTGGAGGCAGGCATGCCCTGAAGTTCAATCACGTTCGGATCGACAATCCTTTTGATGTATCGCATCGCCGATGATTTTCCGGTCCCCTGTTCTCCGCTGACGAGAAGCATCGGCATATTTCCCCTCGTATTGAAGATCGATACCATGAAGCCGACGAGCATCACGAAGTTGTCTTCGTTCGCGGTGTTGATGATCCACCTTATTCCGTCGAAGGATCCGTCCCTCTCGGGGATCGGAAGCGGCCGCATCCTTTCGGTTCGGGTGAAGAAGATCTCCTCGTTGCGAATGACGTTCCATCCGTCGGCGGTTATCTTCACGATATTGTGACCGCTGTCGCAGAGGTCGATGAAGATCGTGTCGTCTCTCCGGCATACCCGGCAAAACGTCTCGATCCTTTCGTTCTGATAGGCGATATCCGTCAAACAGCTTTTGATGTTTTCAAAGTCCGTCTTCGTCATGGTTCTCCTCGTGATTTGGGAATACACGCCGGAGATGATGTGCTTCGCGTCAAGGGAATCAAGATCGTGGAGATCAATATAGCCATTGTCCTTAACGAGAATGATGGGCTTTTTTTCCGCTGTGTAGAAGCACTCCAAAAGCTGCGCCATCCTCCCTGCTATTATTCTTGGGTTAAACCGCTTGTTCTGATTGTATCCTTGCATTTCGGAAAAATCTGAATCGTTCCCGTGTGAATCGTCGCTATTGCATGGATTTGAAATCGTCATGTGTACCATTCTCCTTGATTTTTTTGACAGTAACCGCCAGATAGTCGTCGCGCCTGCATTTATCACGCATCATGCCCGAGGCGCGAAACAGTCTCAGCGTCATCGCTTCGTTTCCGTTCGTGTAGTTCCACAGAAACCTCAGTAACGCCATATCCGCTTCGGAACAACTCCGGTAATCGAGGGATTCCCAGTCCCCGTCCCATAGCGTCCGGAATTTCCTCCCTATGCACCGTTCCACTGTACGAAGGATCGTCTTTTCGAGAATAGAAAGCGACGCAATGTCGTTTCGCCCTCCCGAAACAGTCGTTTGAAAACACATGCTCCCCGAAACATCCGGCTGCATCTTCGCGGATGTCCCTGAAAACGCTCCCTGAGATGTCTCCGAGTGAAACGGCGATCCGAAATGCCTCTCGATAATGTTATTCAGAGCGTCGGTCTTCTCTGCTATCTCCCTGCAATCGCCGAAACGGTTCCCTGTCACTGTGAAATAGCGCCTGTCCGTGTAGATTTCCAGATTTCCGACCCGGTTTTTCGGCAACCGGATCCTCCCCTTCAGGAAGAGATGAAGCCCACAGCCGCTGACGCTCACTTCGGCGTAGGTGTTCA
>CALMZW010000157.1 GCA_937870605.1 uncultured Synergistaceae bacterium | reverse complement strand
CAATTGAGTAAATGTTCAAATGGTGAGCAAGTGCTCACCATACGCTCGCACCGGAGGATGCCGTTCGGAAGTAATTCTGAGTCCTTTGAAGGAGCACGCGTATGTGTAGTGTCGATACCCGCCGCTTCATGGTCAAGATCGCCCGGAAGTACTATGAAGACAAGATGACTCAGGCTGAAATCGCGAGCCTCTACGGCATCTCCCGTCAAAAAGTGCAGCGCCTCCTCGATCAGGGGGAAAGAAACGGCGTCATCCAGGTGTTCATACGCCCTCCCCTCCATATCCACGAAAATCTCGAAAATCAGCTGGAACGTCTTTACGGACTTCGTGAAGCGGTCGTTGTCGACGTGGAGCCCCAGTGGAACAGCGACGTATTGCGCGCCGGCATAGGGTTGGGGGCCGCCGAATATCTCCTGAGAGTCATGCGGGATCACTTGCGCATAGCGATCAGTTGGGGGGAAACGCTGCTCTACATGGCGCGGTCGCTCGCGCAACTGTCGACCGTGAAAAAGTTTAATAACACGCACATCATCCAGGGGTTGGGGTTTGTTTCCGAATCCGGAAAGGATTCACATTCGGGTGAGATCGTCAACATCATTGCAAGCGTCCTCGGGGCGCAGAAACACCTCCTGTCCGCGCCGGGCGTCACCGCTTCACGGGAGGCGCGGGACATTTTTCTCAAAGATCCCAACGTCTCCGAAGTGCTTCACATGGCGAAGTCCGCCGATATCGCTCTTCTCGGAATCGGCGTTCTGACCCGGGACACGATCGTGATGCGGGGAAAGAACAATATCGCCTGGAGCGAAATGGAAGATCTCCGGAAAAGAGGGGCCGTCGGGGATATTACGCTCCGGTTTTTCGACAGACACGGGGTTCTCGTGCCGTCGGATGTCGATCAGAGGGTTGTCGGGCTCAATCTGGACGAAATCAGATGCATCGAAAACGTCGTCGGCATCGCCGGCGGTCTCGGAAAAGTCGAGGCCATTCACGGCGCTCTTGCGGGGAAATTGATAAAAGTTCTTGTTACAGATAATGTTACAGCTCAGGAATTAATTTCTATGTATGATTGATATAATATAATTATTTTATTTATCGTATATTATCGAAGGAGAGGCGAAAACAATGCAGCGTGTTGTGAATGATCCATCCCGGGTAGTCGAGGATATGATCGTCGGCTTTGCGAAAAATCACGCCGATATCGTTGCGCCCACCGCAAACCCGAGAGTGCTCAAATCCAGGACCGCGCCCGAAAAGGGACGGGTCGGCATCGTCACGGGCGGCGGTTCGGGACACAAGCCCGCGTTCGTCGGATACCTGGGACGCAATATGGTGGACGCCGTCGCCATCGGCGAAGTTTTTTCCTCTCCCACGGCGAAAGC
>CALMZW010000156.1 GCA_937870605.1 uncultured Synergistaceae bacterium | reverse complement strand
CGCATCCGATCCCGGAGAAGTATTACACGATCCACACGGCCCTGAAAACATGGGAGTCCCCTTCGTGGCAGGAGACGATCTCGCACGTCATATGCGACCCCGAAACACGGCTTGCGTATAACTGAGCCGCGACATGGCGTCAAAGAGCGTCCCGCTTTTTTCAGCGGGGCGCTCTTTTCATATTCGGCTCCGGTCTTTTCTGTTATTGACAGGAACGCCGGCATGGATGTAGAGATAAACGACGATATTATGCGGAAGAGGTGTCGCTCATGGATGGAACGATCATTGCGGTGTGTGTCAGCCCGACGCGGCGGGAGCCCAAGAAGGCGGTCGATCAGGTGTTCCTGATCCCCGGGGGGATACGCGGGGATTCGCACTTCGGCGTTTCGCCGAGGCAGGTCAGCCTGTTGCGTCAGGAGGACATCGACGCGGCGGCCGTGAAGGCGGGGTTTCCCTTCCCGCCCGGGAGCCTCGCCGAAAATCTCGTCGTCCGGGGCCTCCCAGGGGATATGCGTCCTGGAACCGTCCTTTCCGTCGGAACGGTCGTCCTTCGCGTGATCGAACGGGGCAAGCGACCCGACGAACCCCATTCCTACGATTACCGGGGGTACTGCCTGCTGCCCTCGGTCGGCTACTTTCTCGAAGTGCTTCACGGCGGCGTGATACGGCCGGGGGATGTGGCGACTGTTTCGGAAGACGGCCCTTCCGACGCGCATGGCGACCACGCCTGAAGAGAAAAGGCAGGAAAAGACAAACAGCCGGGAAATACCATAGATCCCCTGCGCAATGAGCGATCGGTCACAAGGACTCTATATATGCAAGTTGCATATATAGAGTCCTTGTGCTATTCTTGCCCCGAAAGCGAAAGTCTCTATCACCGCGGGGTCGGAGGAGGATGCATGCCACGAAATAGATGCGGAAGACACGGGAATAGTCCCTGTTCGTGCGGAATGGGCAATATCTATCGTTTTGTGGAGCCTGTCGTGCTCTTTCTCCTGAAGACGAAAGGGCATGCGCATGGGTACGAGCTTGCGCGCGACATGAAGGATTGTTCGCTTACCGACGCGGCAATCGATTTGGGAGGCCTCTACAGGGTGCTCCAGCGCCTCGAAGTCGAGGCGCTCGTCGCGTCGGAGTGGGATACCTCCGGCAGCGGTCCGGCGCGTCGCGTCTATTCGATTACGTCCGCGGGCGAATATCGTCTTCGGGAGTGGGTGGCGGTGATCGGCAACATGTCGCGTTCTATGGATGCGTTTCTGCGTCGGGCGAGAGCGTCGGATATCGAGCCGCTTCCCGATTCTCCGGAAGCGGATGTCGCCGGTTCGGATGCCACAGCAGCCGATGATCGGAAATAGCGGAGCTTCGTCGATTTGAAAGGAGTGATCCATCATGCCGCGAGGTGACGGAACAGGACCAACAGGGGCAGGCCCGGGAACGGGTCGGGGAAAAGGACGATGCGGCGGTTCCCGTATTCCGGATCTCCCGGGAAACGGGAGACGAAATAGCGGAAACGGCGTCTTCCCGGTGGAAGATAGTACGAACGAAACGAAAACAGATTGAGAGGAGAGAGTACAATGCCGCGAGGTGACGGAACGGGACCAATGGGAATGGGGCCTTTGACGGGACGGGGAATGGGGTATTGTATCGGAGCGGGATACCCTGGGTACGTACGTGGAGGCAGAGGGTTCTTCGGAAGGGGATTCGGCATGGGCCGAGGAATGGGGCGCGGGTTTTTTGGGGGAACGGCTCCTGTTTTTGGGGGCGGCTTCCCGGCTCCGGTGAGCGTGGAGCAGGAGAAGGCGGTTCTCGAAAATCAGGTTCTCGCGATGGAGCAAAATCTTGCTGAAATGAAGAAACGCCTTTCGGAAATGGCGTAACCGAGACAAAATCGGGAAGGAGAGCCCCGCTTTTGCGACAGGCTCCCCTTCCCGAATCATTTCGATACACGGGAGGTTCGTTATTCATGAAGATCGCCTTTACAGCTGCGGGAACAACCCCGGAATCGCCGCTCGACGTTCGTTTCGGTCGCGCCGCTTACTTTCTTGTGTTCGATCCGGAAACAAAAACGTGGGAGACGGTTGAGAACACCCAGAATCTGAACGCGGCGCAGGGCGCCGGCATCCAGTCCGCGCAGAACGTGATCCGCTCCGGCGCCCGTTTCGTCATAACGGGAGGCCACTGTGGCCCGAAGGCTTTTGAAGTCCTCCGGGTTGCAGGCGTCAAGGTGTACGTGAGCGCCGCTCCGTCCGTCGCCGAGGCGCTGCGTCTCTTCCAGGCCGGCGAACTCGAGTGGGTTGAAGCCGCGGACGTAGAAGGACACTGGGCATGAGGCTTGCCGTGGCCTCCGGAAAGGGGGGCACGGGGAAGACGACCGTCGCGCTTTCCCTCGCGTTCGTCGCAGCTCATCCGGTCATGTATGTCGACTGCGATGTCGAGGAGCCGAACGCTCATATTTTTCTGCGCCCCCGCATTACAAACAGCACGGTTGTCCATATCCCCGTTCCTTCCGTGGACGAAACGCGCTGCACCCATTGCGGCGAATGCGCGGCAGTTTGCCGGTACGGCGCGATCGCGTCGCTTCCCGAGATGACCCTTGTTTTCAAAGAGCTGTGCCATGGGTGCGGCGGATGCGCCATTGCGTGTCCGACGAACGCGATCTCCGAATCGCCCAAC
>CALMZW010000155.1 GCA_937870605.1 uncultured Synergistaceae bacterium | reverse complement strand
CCGGACGGGGTTCCCGAATGGCTCTGCGACGACGAGCTCCGAAGCGGCCGGATTCTCTCTCCCGCGCTTCCGTTCGCCCAAACGATCCAGGGACGTCTGCTGCTGCTGACGGGGCGGGGGCGGGATCTGCTGTTGCGCTCCGAGGAGTTTCTGTCCACGGCCCGGCGGTACCGGAGTCTGCTTTCCGAGGTCTATACCCTGATGTGCCTCGCGGTCGCCCAGCAGCATCTGGGGCGGGAGGCCGAGGGGCTCGATACCCTGTGCGGAGCTCTGGATCTGGCCCTTCCCGACGGCCTGATCCTCCCCTTCGCGGAGAACGCCGACCTGCTGGGAGCAACGCTTGGGCAGGCGCTCAACCGTTCCTGGAAGAGCGCGCGCCGCGAAGTGCTCGCCCTGAAGGAGCGTTACGCGCAGGGCAAGGAGGCGCTGCTGCGAAGCCGTGCGGGCGACGCGGTTCCCGCGGATCTGACCCCGCGGGAGTTCGAGGTGGCCCGGATGGCCGCCGGGGGTGCGAGCAACCGGGAGATCGCGCAGGCGCTCTACCTGTCCGACAATACCGTGAAGTTCTATATGAAAGCGGTCTTCCAGAAGCTGGACGTCCGTTCGAGGCGCGATCTGAAGGACGCACTGCGAAAGCCTTGCGCCTGAGGGCTGCGCGGCCTTCCATCCGGTTTCCCCCCCAATACCACCCCAAAAGGGTGTATGGCGTTCACACGGCGTTCTGTATCCTCGACGCGGATGCAGGACGTCGTTTTTTTGAAGAGAGGGGGGAGGTGCGTGTCTTTTATCAAATCGGTAACGCCGCTGAATGACTGGCGTCTGTTCATGGAGATGGAGACCGGCAGCGTGATCGTGGCCGACCTGTCGCGGAAGCTGAACACGGCGCGATTCGGTCAGCTTCGGGACGCGGTTCTTTTTCGTTCGGCCGTCACGGACGGAGACGTGGTGTCGTGGGGTGGCGGGGTGTTGACGGTGACGGCGCGCGAACTGATGGACGCGGTGTTCGTGAATCGGGAATGAGGAGGCGATAACGTGAAGAGAATTCTTGGAGCTTTTGTGCTTGCGTTTGCGCTTGGAGTGTGCGCTTTCGGGATGTTTCATCCGGCGGAGGCGGTCAAGGTCAAGGTCGAGGTTGATGTCGACGAAGACACGCCCTCGACTCCGTCGAAGAAGACGCCAATGGAGACCTTTCCGGTGACGCTCAATAACAGGACGGGTGACCGGGTGTTCGTGTCGCTTCTGTACTTCGACGGGAACGCAAAAAAGTGGCGGTGCAGGGGCTGGTGGGGCGTTGACGCGCATAAGGAGCGTTCGTTCAAATTGAGCCACGTGCCGGGCAAGAATATCTATTACTACGTCCAGCGCAACGGACGACGATTCTCCCCGACCGGCACTTCCGGAGGGGTCAACTGGGATATCACCAAACAGAAGTTTTCGTATTATCAGGGCGCGAAGGTGACGCTCGACAAGCCTTTCACGGCGCATTTCGTCCGTGGGGGAACGGGGAGCGACGGATGGTGGCGCCTGAATATCAATCCCTAAAGGCTGCTCCGCTTGGACGTAAACAGACATGAGAAAGGGGACGACGATATGAGGAAATTCCGGGTTCTGTGGACGGCGCTCGCGGTTCTGTCGGCATTCGCGGCGTGCTGCGCGGCGGGGGAGGCCGGGGAAACGGTCTCGTACAAGAAGTATGTGGACAAAAAGTTCGGGTTCTCCGTCGAGTATCCGGACTTCTTTGCCGGGAGCGACGCGTATGTCGACGAGGACGGCATGAGCAATTTCGAGGCGCAGACCGCCGGTGAGGACGGCGACGGGAAGCATCACGTCATCGTGAGCGGCGGAAAGAGGCCGAAGGGCGCGGACGGAAAGTCCCTGCTGAAGCAAGCAACGGACATGAAGGAAGACAAGTTCGGGTACGTGAACGGCGTCGAGCCCCTGCCCGGCACGGCGCGGAGCGGGGCGGACTTTTACGCGCTGGAGTACGTGACCGATCGCACGGGCGGAGCGTCGATCGTCCATCGGTATTGTCTGGTGGGCAAGAAGACGATGGTGACGTACGAGTTGTGCTACCCAAGGGAAGAGGCGGAGCGCTTCTCGGAGATTCAAAAGCGCATGGACGCCTCGCTGAAGGTCAAGGACTGAGGGACGGCGATGAAAAAATACGGCGTTTTTGCGGTTTGTATCCTTGCGTTGTTCTGCGCTTCCGCAGCATTGGCGGCGCCGGGCGAGAAACAGATCAAGGCGATGAGCCTCTTTCTGAGCAACTTCACCGAGCTGGGCTTCATGGAGGCGAGCACGGAGGAGATGGCGAAGCCGGAGAACTACCCCGACCTCGTCCGGTTCGGCGTCTGGCACAACTATATCAATAACTTCAAGAGCCGCATCGAGCGGAACGATGCGAAATCGCAGAAGCATGGAGACGTGCGCATCAAGGCAAGCTGGGTCGAGGAGTCCGTCCTGAAATTTTTCGGGCTGAAGGTCACAGCGGATCGGTCCGTGGACCAGTCCGACCCGCCGTATTACTTCGACGCGGCGAAAAAGGCCTTCCACTTCTGGGCCGCCGACGGCGAGGCGGCGTGGTACGCCCGGGTCAAGAACGCGGAGAGCCCGGAAAAGGGTGTGTGGAACCTGTCCGGGGAGATCTACAACGCGGACGATCCCAAGGAGCTGTGGGGCGATTTCGAGGCCGTGATCAGGGAATCCGACTGGAAAGGCAAGCCGTCCTACGTCCTTGTGAGCATCCGGTCGGAGATGAAGTAGGAGGTCGGGACGATGCGGATCTGGAGACAACGAAAGGCGCTGTTGCTGGTCGGGATCATGTGTCTGGCCGTCGCCGCGTCGGGAACGGCGTGTAGCGGCGAAGCGCGCGTTCCCGCTCCCGAGGGCTTTTCCGTCAAGGACGGGCGCGTGTTTCGGAACGGGACGGCGCTGGAGTGCGAGGTCTATCCGGTTCCCGACGGGATCGAAAACGGCATCACCTTCTGGAGCGTTGTGGGAAGCGAGATGTCCGACGCCGTGAAGGCGGAGGAGACCGGGGTTCTGTTCTTCGGCCCGGAGGGCGCCCTTGCGGAGTTCTTACCTCTTGACAGTGAAAGCGAGTACCAGGATCTGATCTGGAGTCCGGACGGCGGGCGTTTTATCCTGGCGACCGGCGGGGACCGGCCCGACGTCACCTTCACGCTGTACGGCGAGGGCATGAAGAAGGGGAAGGAGTTCTCGGGGCTGAGAGGTGCGATCGAATGGGCGGACCCGCTCCGCTTCGTCTATACCCGGATCGACGACGTGCGCGAAGGCGCTGTCGCCCACGGCCGTTCCTTCTGGTTCAGGTTTTCCGTCGTGCTGTACGACGCGCCTGCCGATTTGGAGACGGTCCTGAAGGAGGCGACCGACACGCAGAACTTCATCCTCATCTCGGTCTCCGATGACGATGTCTCGATTTTGGAGAAATCCGTCAAGTCGGTCAAGGACTGGAGCGACGAGGACAAAATCTTCGACAGGGAAATCTCCGTGCCCATTCCCGCGGCGGGATGACATCGGAATGAAAAAATCGGTTGTCGCGGCCCTTTGCCTGGCCGTACTGCTGTCCGCTCTTCCCGTATCGGCGGCGACCCTGGACGCGCTTCCCGAATGGGAGAATCCCCACATGGTCGTCCACGCGGAGAACCTTTCGGGGACGATGGCCCGACTTGGGAAGTCCTTTTTGCTGGACGCGCTGCTGGATGTCCGGCGCGAACGGGCGCCTCTCCTTCAATGGCTGGGGGTGTTTCCCGCGGAGTCCGTCTCGCTGGTTCGGGGCCTTTTGCTCGATGACGAGGACACATTTCAGGGCGCGGTCCGTTTGGTTCCCTCGGCCCGAAAGGCCCTTCTGGGCCTGGACGACGCGGTGGCTGCGGCGCTGCGAAGCAAAGACGCGAGTGAGAGCCTCTCCAGAGTTTTCTTCGATCTTCTGAACGTCCCGGAACCCCTGAGGGAGACGTGCGTCATTATCGATCCGTCCGAGCCCGATGATGGGGAGAAAACCTACGAGCTGGATATCGGTTTCGGGTTTTCCGACGCGAAGGAGGAAGTGACGGTTCATGTCTCGCTGGGTATGGACGGGAACGAACCGGTGCTTCTGATCGGATCTGACGGCGAGCATGTCGAACGGGCGCGCGCCGCCCTGTCGGGCAAGAGAACGCGGTTGAAGGTGGTTCGGCGCGACACGCGGCACGGAAGTTTTGTGCAGTTGAACGACGACGCCGACGGACGCTTGATTCGGGACATTCTCGACGGTCTGTCGGTCGAGGCCCTGACCCCCGTGTTCGCGGAGCTGTCGTTCGGCCTCTCCGAAGGGGAGATCGTGGCGGCCCTGCGTCACAACGTCTTCGAGGCGCTTGTGGGGAGCGCGGTTCTTCCCGCTCCTGCCCTGTCCCCCGCCGATCCGGGGCCGAAATCCGGCGGCGCTCCCTGGTTTTCGGGGCTCGCGAGCCTGGCGCTGTCCCCGGAGAACATTCTGGACCTGGCGGCGTTCGTCAGCGATTCGGATCGGGAGGAAACGCGGCTGCTCCTGAAGGAGCAGGGGCTCGACCCGTCGGATCTGGCGGCGGTCCTTCGCTCGTTCGGCGTCGTGCTGGGCGGTCGGTCGACGCTTCGAGGCGCGCCCATGCCGGGCGGCTACGCCTTCCTGTCCGGGGCGGCCGAATCGATGCGGGCGCTTTCGCCCCATATCCGGGCGTTTGTGGAAAGCTCACTGGACGACCTCTTCAAATTTTCCGCTCGCCCCGGATGGGACCTCTTCTGCACGGTGAACGCGGAGAAGGACGAGGAGCCGGTTGCGCCGATGGTTTTCGGCGTGAAGGACGGGACGTTGCTGATGGGCAGCCTCGCGCCGGAGGCTCTCGATGAGGTCGCGACGCCCGAGCCGGAGGGGTCGGACACGAAGGGGAAACGGTCCCTTCTGCGCGTCGCTCTGGACGTTGAGCGGGTCTGCGATCTGTTCATCCCGTTTTTGTCGGCGGCGTCTCCCGAGGCGCTCAAGGACCTTTTCGAGGCGCTGGATGCTGAAGACCTGCCGGACTCCGGGGCGCTCTCCGGACTTCTCCGCTCGCTCGGGGCGCTTCAGGAGGTGCGCTCGGTCACGCTGAACGCGACCGGATGGGACGACGCGGACCTGACGGTCAAAACGGGCGACGTGGATTACCGGAAGGTGTGGGAGCTGACTCGACTGTCGCGAAAGCCCGCGATCGCCGCCGAATGAAAAGGACGGACGGACGAACGACAGACGAAACGAATGACCATAATATAGCACGTGTTGACACGTATTGTTTCCCGCGGTATCCTTTGATTCACATTGGAGGAGATCCGATTGGGGAGACAGTATTCGCAGAAGGAACTCAAAGGCAGAGGGAAACAATGAAACACCCGAGCTATTACAAGTATCCGGCTGTTTTTGTCCCGGACGGCGACGGATGGACGGTGACCTTTCCGGACCTCGAAAACTGCTTCACGTCGGCCGACACCGTTGAAGAATCCATCGTCGAGGCTCAGGCCGTTCTCGAGGATTGCATGTATTTCCGCGAGGTCCGGAAAGACGACATCCCGTCGCCCACGCCGGCGGAGGATGTCGCTCCGCCGGCGGGAGGCTTCGTTCAGATCGTCGTGGCGGCGATGGCGCCGGTGCGACGCGCGTGGAGCAGAAAAGCCGTCAAGAAGACGCTCACCATCCCTGCGTGGATGGAGGAAGAACTCAAGAAACGCGGCGATGTCAATATCTCCTTCGTCCTTCAGGAAGCTTTGAAGAAAGAGCTGGACATCAGGGAACCTGTCATCCTGTAGAGCTGCGCCCCTCGGGGGCGCAGCCTTCCTGGCGTAAAATGGAAAATACCTTGGTGTCGTTTCCGCTTTCCGGTCCACGCGGGCGTCGGCGTCCGCTTGAAACCAAAGCGGATGAGGCAAGGAGAGGATAGCCGATGAACACCGAAACGAAAAAACGGAAGGATCTGTTCCGCCTCGTCAGCTCTCTTTCGGAAGAGGGAATCGAAAAAGTCTGGAGCTATGCGTCCTACGTCCGCGACAAGGATGAGGAGCCTTCCCTGACGAGCGAGGAAGAGGCGTGCCTTTCGGAAGCGCTTGAAGACGTCAAGACCGGACGCGTCTCTTCCTTCGAGGATGCCGAACGGGAACTTTTCCCGAATGGAGTCCGCGGAGAACGGGACGAAGACGCAGGGGGCCACGCGGCCGTCTGCGATGATGCGCCGGTAGCGCCCGCCGTGCAGAGGTTTGACTTCCCTGGTAAAGGGACCTTGCCCTATATAGCACTAAGTGCTACTATAACATCATGTCCCGGATCTTCAAAATGATGTCTTTCAGTCGCTGGATGCGGAAAAATCATGTTGAAAACAGTGCGCTGGCTACGGCAATCAGGGAGATGGAATCCGGGCTGATTGACGCAGACTTGGGCGGCCTCCTCTTCAAAAAACGAATCCCGCTTGCCGGAATGGGGAAACGAGGCGGCGCCCGGACTATCGTAGCCTCAAAGAGAGAAGGGAAATGGTTCTTCCTGTATGGATTCAACAAGAACGAAAAAGCAAATGTCTCTCAAAACGAAAAAGAGGCGCTTCTGGAATTGGCGTCTAAAGTTTTAGGGTATACAGACGACGAAATCGCGACCGCGATTTCGGAACAAGAACTTGAGGAGGTGGAACAATGAGCCGCATTCTTTCGGAAGTGCATGAAAACGCGCGCGGATTGCATCGCATCGGACTGGTGTCCGACGACGAAATGCGCAAATTCGACGCCCTTTGCATTCCCGAGATCCCGACCTATTCCGCCGAGATGATCAGGGACATTCGGGCAAAGACAAAGCTCACGCAATCCGTTTTCGCATCCCTCATGAACATCAGCATCTCCACCCTGCAAAAATGGGAGATCGGAGCGAAAAAGCCCGTCGGCGCGGCCAGAAAACTGCTTCACATCGTCGACAGGAAAGGGATTCAGGCGCTTTTGGTGCGATGACCCTCCCCGGAAAAGGCGGACACGGATCAAAGTCCGTCGCCTCTCAGGGCGCCCGCTATCTGCACACGCCCGCGCGTTTCTCCATCTTCTCCCTGTAGCGCGCCTTGTCTTCCCTTTCGAGGCTCCGCATGTACCGCTCCTTCTCGCCGTTCTCCCACAGGGGATCGAACCGCTCCTTCAGCGTCTGCGCGTAGCGGTCGAGCCCTTCGGCGCACGTTCCGCCCAACAGGCGCCCGAGCCCTTCGTGGCAGGGCTTCGCGCCGTACGTTTCGATCAGCACGCGCAGGACCTCCGGGTGGTCCAGGATCAGGCACGGGCGGAGGAGGTTGTTGTCGCCGTAGGGCTGGGCGTTTCGGATGGCGGTGAAGAACGGGCTTCGCGCGATGTCGACCAGGCTCTTTTCCCGCACGGAGTCCGCGGCGAACGGGACGAAGACGCAGGGCTCCACGCGGCCGTCGGCGATGATGTGCCAGTATCGCTCGCCGCCCGCCATGCAGCCGTCGACAAACGGGCCGTCGTTCCAGAAGTCCCCCAGGAAGATCGGAAATTCGGGGCTTTTCCGCCACTCCATGACCTTTTGGTGCAGCGCGACGCGCTCTTCGGGCGACGCCATGTAGGAGAGGTCCGGCTTCGTTCCGATCGGGACGTACTGGAAGAACCACCCCGCCATGCAGCCCCGGTCGATCATCGTCCGCAGGAAGTCGTCGCTTGTCAGGTACGGGGCCGATTCGTTCGTGTACGTCGCGCTGAATCCGAAGATCATTCCCGCCCGTTTCATGCGGTCGAAGGCCGCCATGACCCTGTCGTACGTTCCCGTTCCGCGCCGGTCGTCGGTTTCGCGGACGCCGCCTTCCACGGAGACCATCGGGTAGACGTTGCCGAGGTCGGCCAGGGTGCGGACCATGTCGTCGTCCAGCAGCGTTCCGTTCGTGTACACCTGGAAGATGCAGTCGCCGTGCTTTTTCCACAGCTCGGGAAGATCCCGCCGCGTGAAGGCTTCGCCGCCCGTGAAGGTGAAGAAGAACATTCCCAGTTCTTTCGCTTCGGTCAGGATCGCGTCCAGTTCGTCGAACGTCAGCTCTTCGGATGTGTCGTACTCTCCGGCGTAGCATCCGCGGCAGCGCAGGTTGCATTTCATCGTGGGGCTGATGACGAGGAAGTTCGGAAGGTGGACGCCGAGTTCCTTTTCCTTGCGGTCCCGGATGCCGCGCCCAAGGGTGATGAAGTTCACGATGAGGTTCTGGATGAGCTTTTCCAGGCATTTCGGACTCGCCTCGCGGGCGATCCGCTTGAAGAACCCGAAAAAGGGGTCGTCGGCCTCGATCATGTCGGCGAGCAGCGCAAGGCTTTCCCTGTGGTATTTCGCGGGCGCGAACCCCGATATCGTCCGGAAGAGGGACGCCAGCTCCTCCGTCTTTCCTTCGCCGGCCAGTTGCAGCATTCGCTTCGTCGCCTTTTCCGAGACGAAGCCCCTGGCCTTGTCGAAAAACGACAGGTTCATGCGTATTCACCTCCGTGAAGTGGTGTCTGCGTTTTCGGCATTTCGGCGCGGCATGGGAGGGTGTCGGAGGGCGTTTTCGGGTCCGGCGGAAGAGAGACGGTCGTGTCGCGTCTGCCTGTCCGGTTCGTTCCGGGTTCATTATATGGTTCCCGGTCTTCGGAGTCAAAAATACGCGAAAAATCGTTTGAACTCGCGGAATTGACGGACTCGTGACGAACCCCGAGAATAAAAGATATTTTCGTTTCGTATCTGCTTTCGGAGGTGAACGGTATGAGGATAAAGGGATTTGCGCGGTGGGCGATGTTTTTCGGGTTGTCGCTGTTTCTGCTCGGCGGGTGCGGAGGGGGCGGCGGCGACGGGGGCGACCCGCGCGGACAGATCGTGTCCCACGGGGAGGAGACGCGTTTCGAGTCGCACGAGCAGGTTGGCGTCTTCCTGGACAACATCGACACGTCGGAGGCGGATCCCTTTCAGCCGCTGTGGGATTCGATCAAGAGCCGCTTCCTGTATCCCGTGGTCATGGTGAGCATGGACTACGTGAGCCGCAACGCGGCGGGGGAGTCCGTGACGCTTTCGGGGATGGTCGCCTTTCCCTGGCATTGGGACGCGGCGAAGCGCCTTCCCGTGCCGATTCTGGGGTTGCAGCATCCCACGCAGGTGGAGCGCCGCTATTCCCCGTCGCGGATGCAGATTCTCGATCCCGAGCTGACGGTTCCCGTTGCGCTCGCGATGGCGGCGACGGGGTATATCGTGGCGGTGGCGGATTACGAGGGCATGGGCGTGAACTACGACGTCCACCCCTATTGCCACGATTCGCTGGCGTTTTCGGCGGTGGATATGATCCGCGCCGCGCGCAACTATCTGACGTTGCACCCGGGCGACAGGCTGGCTCCCTGGGACGAAAGGCTGTTCCTCACGGGCTTTTCCGAGGGGGGCTATGTCGCGATGGCGGCCGCGAAGGAGTTGCAGCTCAATCACGAGGCGGAGTTTTCCGTGACCGGGGTCGCCGCGCTCGACGGGCCGTACGCGCTTTCCGGCGCGATGCGCGACGTGATGATCGACGCGACGGCGGCCTTCAGCTCTCCGTACTTCCTGCCCTACGTTCTGAACGGCTACGATGCGGTGTACGGCGCGTCGAAACCCGCGTTCGACTTTCGCCGGAACGTGCGCGACGACGTTCCCGGCCACGCGGATTATCCCGGCGAGTTGTTGGCCGTGATGGACGGCTCGCATACGGGCGACGAGATCACCGCGCTCATGCGCGAGGCGCCGGGGTATTCGGGCCCCGCGGGCATCCTGACGGCCGCCTGTTCCACCGATCTTCTGGACGCGGACAGCGACTTCTGCCGCACCCTCGCCGACAACGACGCGCATGCGGGATGGGCGCCGACAATGCGCTTGAAGATGTTCCACTGCATCAGCGACGATCTCGTTCCCGCCGGGAATCTCGACGAGGCGCTCGCGGCCTTTCAGGAGGCGGGCGCGACCACCGTGGAGTGGGAGAAGTATCCGGAGTATATCCCCGGATTGTCGTCGATCCACGTGGGCGCGTGTCCCGTGGCGTATATGAAGGGGTATCTCTGGCTCGACGCGATCGCGTATCCGGGGCGGAAATAGCTCGCCGAGGCCCCGCAACGCCGCTGAATGTGCGGTGATTGAGTGGAGAACGGCTGTCCTTTCCTGACTTTTTGGGCGACGCCTCCGCTCCGGGGGGAACCGGATTCGGTCCCCCCGAGCGGAGGCGCTTTTTTGTCCTCAGTACTGCGTCACGTACTCGAATCTCCTGCGGAATTCGTCGGGAGACAGTTTCGC
>CALMZW010000154.1 GCA_937870605.1 uncultured Synergistaceae bacterium | reverse complement strand
TAGCATAGATCCAGGAGGGTTTATGTATACTCGAAAACATGGATACGATCGTGACGGGAGGTTTGCAAGGAGCGACCATTCCGCGGGGACGTGAAAAATGCCCCCGCTGCGTATAAAATAAGCGCATGAAAAATAGCGGCGATATGATTCGACTGATCGACCTGTTCGCGGGAGCGGGCGGGATGACCCTCGGGTTTACGGACCCCCGCTTTTGCGGCGGTTTCCGATGCGTTTTTTCTCTCGACAACGATCCTGCCGCCATGGAGACGCACGGCGCAAACTTCGGCGGAGGCGGTTTCGTCGGGGACATCGAGGATTTTCTCGCGTCGGGAGCCCCGGTTCCGGATGCGGATATCGTTATCGGCGGCCCGCCCTGCCAGGGGTTCAGCCTGCTGAACAGGGAACGGAGCGGAGACCCGCGGCGCGCGCTCTGGGAGCCCTTTCTCGAAATCGTATTCCGCAGCGGCGCGTCCGTCTTCGTCATGGAGAACGTCGCCGAGCTGCTCCGTTCTCCTGAAATGCCGCAGATCAACGAAAGGGCGGAGGAAAACGGATTCCTCCTTCACGCCGCCGTCCTGAACGCGGCGGATTACGGCGCCCCGCAGGTCCGGAGACGGACGGTCACCATAGGGGCGAAGGCCGACGCGTTCCCCCTGGGGATTTCTCTTCCCGCCTCCACGCATGAGGGAAGATGGCGGACGGTGCGTGATGCGATTCACGACCTCCCCGATCCCGAAGGGACCGAAATCCGGGCGACGGAACCGCCGCTCGACCTTCATTTCGGAAGGAACCCGACGGAGAAGAGCCTCGAACGCTACAAGGTCGTTCCACCCGGCGGGAATCGTTTCGACCTTCAGAAAAACGCTCCGGAACTCCTGCCGGAATGCTGGAGAAAAAAGCAATCGGGCGGCGCCGACCTTTTCGGCAGACTCTGGTGGGATCGTCCTTCGGTCACCATCCGGACGGAATTTTTCAAACCCGAAAAGGGACGGTATCTTCACCCGGAAAAGCATCGCCCGATCACGCACCGCGAGGCTGCCCGACTGATGGGGTTCCCGGACGATTTCCGTTTCCTCGGAAGCAAGACGGAGATCGCCCGCCAGATCGGCAACGCCGTCCCTCCCGCCTTGGCCGGAGCCATTGCGATGCAGGTGAAAGAAGCGCTTGAAAACGCGTCCGAACGAAACGGAAGGAAGAAGAAGGCGTCATGACGGACGGACGCATCGCTTCCATCGCACTCGGGACGGGGGACGTGGACTGCGTCTACCATTTCGCCCTCCCGGAACTCCACCGGGCCGTTGTGAAGATCGCTTCGGAGGATTCCGTCGAACTTATGGATAACATGATCCGCGGCAACCGGCTGAAGGACATCAGCGACCTCCCGCTCGATCTCGCGGTGTAACGGACATGGACCGGCTCCCGAAAGAGCTGCGCAGCCGGAACATGAGTCGTGTCCGTTCGGAGGACACGAAGCCCGAAAAAATCATCCGCTCCCTCCTCTTCCGGCAGGGGTATCGTTTCCGCCTTCACAGGAAGGATCTGCCGGGAACGCCTGACCTCGTCCTGCCGAAATTCCGCACCGTCGTCTTCATTCACGGCTGCTTCTGGCATCACCACGCGTGCGCCCACGGGGCGCTCCCCGAAACCCGGCGCGAGTGGTGGACGACGAAGCTGGAAGGGAACAGGAAACGGGACGAAATCAATTACGCACGCCTGATCGGGGAAAAATGGCGCGTCGCCGTCATCTGGGAATGCGCCTTCACGCGGATGAGCCGCGTCGCCGGCGACTCCGCCCGCAACTGCATTCTGGACAGGCTGACCGCGTTTTTCCACTCCGACGACTCGTTTCTGGAAATCTGACGCAAGCCCCCCCCGAGAAAACAGTCCTCCCGACAACGCCGCCGAGAAACCGCCGGGCGCACCCTTTGCCCGGCGCCCCCGCCGTCCCGCGTTCGGCCGCAGAAGCTCCGCGACGGGGCGCATCCGAGAAATATCGTAGAGCGCGTGGCTGATGCGCAGGTTTTCCGCAAGATGCTGCTCCACGAGGGGCGCGAAGAAGTTCGCGCCGCCGTAGACGAGCATATACCCCTTCTCCCGGTCCCTGTAGCTCATGCGATACGCGGGAGGAAGCTGCCCCTTCATCTCGATCAGCCCGGAAAAAGCCGTCCGGTCGAGCGAATGCAGCATTTCGGCGACCTCGTCGAAGAACTGCGGCGGGAAGGTCTTTATCGAGGCGGTCGCGAGGCCGTTTCCCGTCCGGACGACGTCCGAGACGGACGTGTACCTCCCGCGGATCAGCAGTTCACCGGGGCTCAGCGTGGTTCCCGAATGAAAGAGAATGTCGGCGATGCCCTTCGGCTCGTTGTCCTCGATCCGCAGCAGCACGGTCGCGATCGTTTCGGTGGGGATCCGCCGCTTCTGGAGGAAGACGTCGAAATTGCGCGCGGTGATTCCGAGCAGCGCGACATGCCCCTGCGGGACGACGAAGTTCCAAAGCCGTTCGCCGGAACGGACGAGCCCCACGCGGGACGAGATGATCACCGGACTGGCCGACGTCGCGGCCAGAACGCCGAGGACATCGTCCAGCCGGTTTTCTCCGATCAGCAGCGTATTCACCAGCACCTTCCCCGTATCGGCGGCGGGGTCGTAGTCGCTGTCCGCGGCGATCCGCTCGATCTCCGCGGAGGACACGCCGATCCGGTCGAAGACCAGCAGCATCCGGGCCTCCTCGACGCCCCGCTCCGTCAGGACGACGCCCTTGTTCCCGAAACGCCGGACGATGCCGTCCTTTTCCAGATTCGCGAGATGGTATCGGATCGTCCGGAGCTCCAGTTCGATGCTTCTCTTCCGGAGCGCGTTCTGCAGGTCGCCCGACGCCTGGATGCCGCCGGAAAAGTAGAGGATCCGAAGAATTTCGACGATCGTGTCCGGATATGCTTCAATTTCGAACAATGGCGCTCCCTCCCCCGGACGAATAGTATGCCATACCCTCCGTCCGATTTTTTCGGCAATGCGATGCCGTTTTATGTTCCGAACAAAACCGCCCGTTCCCCCCGCACGACACCCCCTGGAGGCGAATATCCCACACGACGAAAATTCGGGAACGGGAATCCCCCCAGGGGAACGCCCCGCAACTTTCCCGCGAAAAACCGCGCCTTTCCTTCACACAAGCGGAAGAGACAAGCGGCGCGCGCTCCGCGCCGAACATCATACCCGGGCGCCTGAAAAAACGCAATCGTTGCGGTCATTCTGTCAAAAGAATGCATATTCCCCTTGACAAGCAAAATTTGCTCGATTATTCTTGACACAAGTTCGGCAATGCGCTTCCGTTTTCTACACAATAACGGCATATCACAGACCGTCAGAGGAGGAGATGTATCCGTGCGGAAAGTTTCCTTACTGGTCTCTACGGGGAATTTGGGCGACAACATCATCGAGGAAGGGTCCTTCTACGAGGGCGTCAAGCGGGATATCGACTTTTTCGGAGCCGATGCGGGGACGGCCGACGCGGGGCCGACGTTTTTGGGCGCGGACATGCCGCACAACCCGTACGAATGGGAGCGGCACGACCTCGAGATCATGCTCGTCGAGTCGCGGAAGAAGAAGGTCCCGATGATCGTGGGGTCGTGCAGCACCACCGGAACGGACCGGGGCGTCAACCTCTACGCCGACATCATCCGGACCGTCGCGAAGGAACGGAAGATGGAGCCCTTCACGATGGCGCTGATCTACTCCCAGATCCCGATGGACACGCTTCGCTCTCGCGTCCGCAGCGGCGGCACGGAGGTTCTCGGCGCGGCGTTCCCGCTCACGGACGAGGTGCTCGACAACACGACGAACGTGACCGCGAGCATGGGCATCGAACAGATCGTCCACGCGCTCGCGAAGGGCGCGGACGTCATCATCGCGGGGCGCTCCTGCGACGACACGCTGCTCGCCGCGTATCCCGTCTTCAAGGGGTTCGACCGGGGCGTCAGCCTGCACATGGGCAAGGCCGCGGAGTGCGCCTCCCTCGTGTGCTGGCCGCAGAAGGTCAAGGAATCGATCATCGGGACCGTGTACGACGACTGCTTCACGATCGAGCCGATGCACCCCGACCAGCAGGCGACGCCGCACAGCGTGGCCGCGCACTCGATGTACGAGCGCACGAACCCGTTCGTCCAGGCGCTCCCCGGCGGAATTCTCGACATGCACGAGAGCGTCTACGAGGCGCAGACCGACCGGATCTGCCGCGTCACGGGAAGCCGCTTCGTCCCGTCGCCCGACGGAAGCTACAAGGTCAAGCTCGAAGGCGCGGGCGAGGCCGGACACCGCGTCTACCACCTCGTCGGCGTCCGCGACACGCGCGCGATCGCCCACATGGACCAGATCCTGGCCGATACGCGCAAAAAGGTCTCGCAGATCATCGGAGCGCACCGCGACGGCCTGTACGAGCTGCTCTTCCACGTCTACGGCGCGAACGCCGTCATGCAGGAGATCGAACCCGTCAAACAGACGCTCTCCCACGAGGTCGCGGTCGTCATCGAGGTCATCTCGAAGGATGTCGAACTCGCGACGTCCGTCGCGAAGTGCGCGAAATTCCGCTTCTTCTACATGAGCTACCCCGGGCAGATGAACTCCTCGGGCGGCTCGGTCGCGCTGCTCACCGACGAACCACTCTTCCCGAAGAACAAGGCCTACCGCTGGACCGTCGACCATTTGCTCACGCTTTCCGACCCGCTCGACCCGGAGATCTTCCGCTACACGTTCGAGACGGTGTCCGGGAAATAGGACGATGGCGACGGACGTCACCAACACGCCGCTCTGCACGCTCGCGAACTTCTACGCGCCTCTCGGGCCCGGCGACATTCCGGAGCGGGTTCTCGCGAAGGCCCGCCGGACGCTGGCGGACTTCCTCTGCGAGACCGTGGCCGGATACTGCGAGGGGGACGTCGCCGCGATCTGGAACGCCTACGCGCGCGACATAGGTGGAAAGCCCGAGGCTGTGATCCTCTGCGACGGGACGAAGGTCCCGGCGATGAACGCCGCGATGGCGACGGGGATCATGGCGCACTCCATCGAACTCGACGACGGCCACCGGTGGGGCACCTCGCATCCGGCGGTCGCGGTCATCCCGGCCGTCCTCGCGGTCGGCGAGCGCGAGGGCTCTTCGTTCCGCTCGATCCTGAAGGCCGTCGCGGTCGGATACGACGCGATGCTTCGCGCGGCCCGGGCCATCAACCCGTCGCATCTCAAGCGGGGCTTCCACTCCACCGGAACGTGCGGCTCGATCGGCGCGGCGGCCGGGTGCGCGGCTCTCCTGGGGCTCGACCCCGAGCCGTTCGCCTACGCGATGTCGATGGGCGGGCTCCAGAGCGCGGGGCTCCAGGAAATGCTTCACGACAACCCCGGCATCAAGACGCTCCAGCCGGGAAAGGCCGCGATGGCGGGCGTTCTCGCGGCCGACCTCGCGCGCGCGGGGGCGAAGTCGCCCCGGACGCTTTTCGAGGGGCAGCACGGCTGGCTCAAGGCCATGTGCGCCGGGGAATACTCGGAAGACGCGCTCACCGGCGACCTCGGGAAACGGTGGGAGATCCTGCTGACCTACACGAAGCTCTACCCGACCTGCCGCCACTGCCACGCCGCGATCGACCTCGTCCGCGAGGCGCGCTCGGCCCTCGGCTGCACGGACGCGGACGTCGAATCGATCCTCGTGCGGACCTACACGCTCGGGATCGTCGAGGTGGGGCAGGTCTTCACGCCGGAGACGTTCGAGGAGGCGATGTTCAGCATGCCCTTCTCGCTCGCCGTGGCGCTCCGGAAAGGCAACGTCACGCTTCAGGACTACACGCCCGGACTGATCGGCGACGAGGGGCTCCGACGCCTCGCCCGGTCCGTCACGATCGAGGCGGACGAACGTATGGACGCGATCTACCCCGAAGAGCGGGGCGCGTGGATGCGCGTGACGCTGCGCGACGGGCGGACCTTCGAGCGCGGCATTCCGGTCGCGAAGGGCGAACCGGAAAACCCAGTGAGCGACGGCGACCTTCTCGAAAAGCTCGCGCTCATGCTCGCGCCCTACGCGCCGGAGGCGTTCGTGAACGATCTGTGGAACATCTGCGTGGAGTCGGACATCGACTCCGTGACATACGGGGACATTCTCGGCTGTTTTGCGGCCCACGCGGCCAAAGGGGGGTTCTGCACACGATGAAGACGAAAAACATCTGCGACCTTGCGCGGACCATCCGCAGCAAGAACGCGGGGAGCTTCATGATCACGCTCGAAATCATCTTTGCCGACCGCGGCGTCTACGAGCGAGTCAAGAAATCGGGCGCCGTCACGCAACAGGCGATCGCCGACGCGTACAGCCTGCCCGCGGAACGGATCGAGGACTTCATGTTCTTCGACCCGGGCATGGGGATCAAGGCCAATATCCGGCGGCGGATCCCGAGCGGCGGCCCCGGTGAGACGGACGTGTACGGCTGTCAGCAGTACGCGCCGCTCTTCGCGCTCGAAGTCCCCTGGGACGACTAGCGGAGAGGACCGCGAATGGAGACGCACGCCGCATCCGCGCCGCCGTCGCTCACGGAACGCCTCGCCCGATTCGCCGCGTCGCTGACGCTCGAATCGCTCCCGGAGGCCGTCGTCCATCAGGCGCACCGCTGTCTGCTCGACACGACGGGCGCGATGCTCGCCGGAAGCCGTCTTTCGCAGGCCGGACAGGCGGGCAGGCGATTGGCGGCCGGGCTCGACGAGCGCGGCGACTCGGCCGTGGCCGGGAGCACGATGTCCCGGTCGCCGATGACGGCGGCGCTCGTCAACGGGATGGCCTCCCACGCGCTCGAACTCGACGACGGCTCCAAGCACGCCACGTATCACCCAGGAGCCTCGATCATCCCGGCGGCGCTTGCGCTCGGACAGGCGAAGCGCATATCGGGCCGGAAACTCATCGAGGCTGTCGTCGCGGGATACGAAGTCTCGCTGCGCATCGGAACGGCGATCAACCCCGGACACTACCTCCGGGGCTTCCACCCGACCGGGACGATCGCGACATTCGGAACGACGGCCGCGGCCGCCAAGATCCTCGGGCTGGACGCGGAAACGACCGTCAACGCATTCGGCCTCGCCGGAAGCCTCGCTTCCGGAATCAACCAGTACGAAATCGACGGATCGATCTCCAAGCACCTGCACCCCGGGAACGCCGCCCGGAACGGCATCCTCGCGGCGACGCTCGCAAAGGAGGGAATGACCGGCCCCGAAGAAATCCTCGAAGGGCGCCTGGGCTTCTTCCACTGCTTCGCGCCCGACGGGGCCGACCCGTCGGTCGTGACGGACGGCCTCGGGCAGGACTGGAATTTCCTGCGGATCTACTTCAAGCCGTGGTGTTCCTGCCGGTACGTCCACTACGCCATCGAGGCTGCGCAGAACGACCTCGCGCAGCACCCGTTCCGAGCGGCCGACATTGAATCGATCGTCGTCCGCACGCACCGGAACGCCAAGCAGGGGTCGGACATCCCCGACTACCGCTCGCCGCTGCACGCGCGCCTCAGCATCCAGTACGGAATCGCGTCGATCCTCGTTCGCGGCCGCGCGGGACTGGGCGAATACGAAGACGACGCGATCGCGGACCCCGAGGTCCGGCGCGTGTCCGACCTCGTCCGGATCGAAGTCGACGAGGCAATCCAGAAGCTCTACCCGAACCCGCGGTCGATGATCGTCGAGATCCGGGACCGGTCGGGAAACGCGGCCTCCGCGCGGATCGACCACGCGAAGGGCGACCCGGAGAACCCGATGACCGACGACGAACTGCGCGCGAAATTCCGCGACGTCACGGCGGGCGTCATCGACGACGCGCGCGCCGAAGCGATCATGAAGAGCGCAATGTCCATCCGGGAGTGCGCGGACGTATCGTCCTTCGCCTGCCTGCTTCAATTCTGAAGACATAAGGAGAGATCGCCATGTTCGATGTGATCAACGAAAGGCTGTCGAAATTTTCCTCAGAACTGCGTTATGAGGACATCCCGCAGGAGGTTCTCGACCACCTCAAGCGCGTGCTGCTCGACTGCTACGGCTGCGGGCTCTTCGGCTCCACGACGCCGTGGATGCGGATCTACCGGGACACGCTCGAGCGCATGAGCGACCGGAAGGAAGCGAGCATCTGGGGAACCGACCGGAAGACCTCCGTGGTCAACGCGATGATGCTCAACGGCTCGGCCATCAACTCCTTCGAGCTGGACGACACGCACACGGACGGGATCATCCACGTCTCGACGGGGGTCCTCGGCTGCATCACGGCGTTCGCGGAGATGCAGGGGACCATGACCGGCAAGGACTTCCTGACGGCCGCCGCGCTCGCCTACGAGATCTCCTGCCGCGTCGCCGCCCCGGTCGGCATGGAGATCGCGCACCAGGGCTGGAACAACACCGGTACGTGCTGCCCGTTCGGCTCCACTGCGGGCGTCGGCCACATGCTCGGCCTCACGCCGGAACAGATGGGCCACGCGATGGGAATCGCCGGCAACTGGGCCGGAGGGCTCCAGGCCGTCCAGTTCGCGTCGATGGCCAAGCGCATCGTCCCGTCGAAGTCCTCCGAAGGCGCGATCATCGGCGCAATGCTCGCGAAGCAGGGCTTCACGGGGATCGAGGATGTCTTCGAGAACAAGTTCGGCGGCTTCTACAACTGCTTCACCGACGACGTCTACGACGTCGAGCGGACGAGCGGCGACCTGGGCTCGCGCTGGGAACTCATGGGCATCGGACTGAAATTCTACTCCACGTGCCGGAGCAAGCACACGACGATCGGCGCGCTGCGCACGTTCCAGAAGGAGCATCCGGACGTCAAGGCCGACGACATCGAGAAGATCGTCGTCCACACGACATCGATCACGCACAAGTACTCCGTGGGATCGGACGCGATCACGAGCGTCGTGGCCGCGCAGCTCAGCCACCCGTACGTCTGCGCCGTCACGCTGCTTGAGGGCAACGCGTTCATCCACCAGTTCACCGAGGAGAAGATCCGCGATCCGAAGATCCTCGAATACGCCAAAAAAGTGGAAGTGATCCACGACGAGGAGATCGAAAAGCTGCCGCGCCACCTGCGCTACACGGTCAAGGTCGACCTCGTCCTGAAGGACGGCGCGGTCTACAACATCGGCGAGACGTACCCGAAGGGGCACCCGAAGAACCCGTTCACGCACGAGGAGCTGCTCTGGAAGTTCCGGACGCTCTCCGAACGGGCGATCCCGGACGGCGAAAGAGTCGGGAAGATCATCGACGCGGTGCTCAACCTCGAACGGCTCGACCGCTTCAACGAGCTGGCGGACCTCCTCACGACGCGGGCGTAGGACGCGCATGGGAAAGACGGCGGTCGAGAAGATCATATCGGCGCACGTCGGGCATGACGCGAAGGCGGGGGATTTCGTCGTCGCGGACGTCGACCTCGCGATGACGCACGACACCACGGGCCCGATCGCGATCACGGCCTTCCGGGAATACGGCCGCGAAAAGGTCTGGGACGCGTCGAAGGTCGTCATCATGCTGGACCACGCGGCGCCGAGCCCCAACGAGCGGATCAGCAACCTCCA
Source organism: uncultured Synergistaceae bacterium (assembly GCA_937870605.1). Classification (GTDB taxonomy): domain Bacteria; phylum Synergistota; class Synergistia; order Synergistales; family Aminobacteriaceae; genus CALFXN01. The sequence continues at coordinate 2,586 of CALMZW010000154.1, read as the reverse complement.
TTCGCTCCTGCGGACGTTCGCATCGGAGCAGGGCATCCGGCTCTACGACGTCGGCGAGGGGGTCTGCCACCAGCTCGTCGTCGAACAGGGGCTCGTCGTTCCCGGCGACCTGGCCGTCGGCGCGGACTCGCATACCTGCACCTATGGGGCGCTGAATGTCTTCGCGTTCGGCATCGGGTCGTCGGACATGTCCGGCGTGCTCCTCACGGGAAAGCTCTGGCTCCGCGTTCCGGACACCATGAAGGTCGTCTTCGGCGGAACGATGCCGAAGGGGACCTGCGCGAAGGACCTCATGCTCCATCTGATCGGGAAGATCGGCTCGGACGGGGCGGACTACCTCGCCATATCCTTCGGCGGGGATACGATCCGCGGGATGTCCGTCTCCGAACGGCTGACGCTCAGCAACATGGCCATCGAGTGCGGCGCGAAGGTCGGGCTCATGGAGGCCGACGAAAAGACGACCCGGTATCTGGAAGGAAAATACGCGCGCGAAGCGCGCCCCGCGTTCGACGACGACGACGCGGCGTTCCGGTCACGCATGGAGATCGACGCGTCCCGGATCCCGCCGCTCGTAAGCCGCCCGCATTCGGTGGATTCGGTCGTCCCGGCTGCGGACCTCGCGGGAACGGCCGTGTCGCAGGTGTACATCGGGACGTGCACGAACGGACGGCTCGACGACCTGCGAATCGCCGCCGACATCCTCGACGGCCGCCGCGTGTCGGCGAACTGCCGGCTGCTCGTGTGTCCTTCGTCGCGGCAGACGCTGGTCGACGCGCTCACGGAGGGCGTCATCACGAAGCTGGCGGCCGCCGGAGCCGTGATCCTGCCGCCGGGGTGCGGCCCGTGTCCGGGAACGCATCTCGGCGTCCCCGGCGACGGCGAAAACGTCCTCTCCACGGCCAACAGGAACTTCAAGGGGCGCATGGGGAACAACAAGGCGGGCATCTACCTGGCGTCGCCCGCGACCTGCGCGGCGTCCGCGCTCGAAGGCCGGATCGCCGACCCGCGGCCGTACATCCGCTGAAGGCGGGAGGAGACGAGATTATGGAAAACATCCTGAACGGCCGCGCCCGGCGCTTCGGCGACGACATCAATACGGACTACATCATCGCCGGAAAGTACACGAAGACGCTCGACTTCTCCTCGCTCGCCGAGCATCTTCTCGAGGATCTCTTCCCCGGCTTTTCGAAGACGATCCTCCCAGGCGACATGATCGTCGCGGGGCGCAACTTCGGCTGCGGCTCGTCGCGCGAGCAGGCCCCGATAGCGATCCGCTGCGCCGGGATCGCGGCCGTCCTCGCGAAATCGTACTCGCGGATCTTCTTCCGCAACGCGATCAACCAGGGCATCCCGGCGTTCCTCTGCGACACGGATTCGATCGCGGAAGGCGACCGCATCATCGTGAACATCGGAAGCACGACCGTCGAACTCCCCGACAGGGGAACGACGCTCCCGATGACGCCGCTTTCGCCCGTCATGCTCGACATCCTGAAGGAAGGCGGACTTGTGGAATACCTGAAACGGCACGGCGGTTTCGTTCTCGATCCGCAGGCATCGGATCGCCCCCGAAGGGAGGGATGAATCCGGATCATCCGCAAAAAAACCCCTGCGGCGTTCTCTTCTCCGTTTGTACGGGAAAGATCATGACAGGAGGGATATAAGATGAAACAGCGCACGAAGGGCTTCTACAGCATTCTGGTTCTGTCGCTTCTCGTTGTCGGGCTCGCGGTCGGGACGGCTCCCGCCGCGGACGTCCATCTGAACATGGGCAGCACCTCGTCGAGCTCGGGCGTGTACGCGTGGTGCGTGGCCGCGGCCAACGTCATCAACAAGGCGAATGTCGGCGTCAACGTCACCGTGGTCGAAAGCGGCGCGGGTATGGACAACCTGCGCAAGCTGAGCGCCGGAATCTTCGACTTCGCGCTCGCCGTCGACCTTCCGGGGTCGCTCCAGCTCTACAAGGGCATCGAGGGCTTCAAGGGCAAGGCGTTCACGGACGTCCGGTGGCTGTTCCTGCGGAACGTGTTCGCGGACCGGCTCTACGTCCGCAAGGACTCCGGCGTCACGACGTTCGGCGACCTCAAGGGAAAGAAGTTCAACCCCGGCATCCCCGGCTCGGCCTCAGCGGCCTACGTCATGCAGTACAACACGATCCTGGGATACGGGATCCAGCTCGTCCCGTCGGCATACGGCGACGCGGTCAACGCCCTCAAGGAAGGACGGATCGTCGGCATCCAGAAGTCCAGCGGCCTGAACAACATCGACGCATCGCTCATCGAGGTCAACCTGATGACGCCGCTGACCGTCATCGGCTACTCGAAGGAAGACGTCGCGAAAATACAGAAGGACATCCCGTATATGAGCTTCCTCGAGCGTCCGAAGGGAAGCATCAAGGAATTCCCGGACGTCGGGCCGATCTGGGAGGAATGCCCGATCGCCGGCGCGGTCGCGACCGCCGCGATGTCGGAGGAAGTCGGGTACAAGATCGTCAAGGCGTACTTCGAGGGGTTCGCTGAAGTCGCCTCGGCGTACGGCCCGGTCAAGGGCTTCGATCCCGTAGCGGACTACTTCAAGTACGCGGGCGAC
>CALMZW010000153.1 GCA_937870605.1 uncultured Synergistaceae bacterium | reverse complement strand
AAAAAACCCCTTTCCCATACGGAAAGGGGTGAAATGTAGTGCCCTGCAAATTTCACGAATCCTGTGTTTGCAATGCCTCCCACGAAAAATCCGGCAAAGTCGGGAGAGAATGGCATTGAAGAGCCGGCCTTTGTGAAGCCGGCTCTTTTTTTATTCTTCCTCCATTTCTTCCTCTCTGGAAAGGTCGTCGAGTCCCGCAAGGGCTTCAACATGATGCCGGAGTTCATGAAGCACGGTTTCCTCGATTTCTCTGGACCAGACGGAGAGCGAATCATTCCGGAACAAATCGCGGAAAGAGCCGTAATAGAGGACTATGGACCGTCCCATGACGGGATCTTCAATGTACTCGCCGAGTGTGACGCGGTCCGTCCGTGTGTCCGAACACAGTTGGGGCTGAACGGTGATCCCGCCGTTCAGGTTCGTGAAGAGTTCTTCGGGAAGCCGTTCGACGAGAGCGTGGGTGACATCCTGAAATTCTCGGAGTGTCATGACAGCCATGGCATCCGCCTCCTTCCGCGTCTATTATAGACGCGACCCTCCCCTGCGGTTCACAACTTACGCTCCTTGTGGTAAAACAAGTGAGTTCTGTCGAAAAACGGACATTCTGGAGAACGAACATCCCATGGAGGTGTTTTTTATGAAGAAAGTTGCAATTAATGGCCTTGGCCGCATCGGAAGACTTGCGCTTCGTCACTACCTGCTCGAGCGCCCGAAACATTTCGAGATTGTCGCCGCGAACGACCTGACGCCCGGAGATGAGATGGCGTACCTCATCCGGTACGATTCCGTGCATGGGCGCGCTCCTTTCCCGGTTTCCGCGGGAGAGGGGACGCTGTCCTTCGGAGATACGACGATCAAACTGTTTGCTGAGAAAGATCCGGCGAAGCTTCCCTGGAAGGAGCTCGGCGTCGACTATGTCATCGAATGCACGGGGCGCTTCACGAAGAAAGAGGCGGCCTCGAAGCACATCGAGGCGGGAGCCGAGAGGGTCATAGTGAGCGCGCCCTCCGGAGACGCCGACATCACCATCGTTCTCGGCGTCAACGAGAAGGAGTATGATCCCGCTAAGCACGTCGTCGTGTCCAACGCCTCCTGCACGACAAATTCCATCGCTCCGGTCATCAAGGTCCTTGACGACGCGTTCGGCGTCGACTATTTCATGGCGACGACGATCCACGCATACACCGCAACCCAGTCGGTCGTCGATACCCCCGTCGGCGACAAGCGTCGGGGCCGCGCCGCGGCGCTTTCGCTGATCCCGAGCACCTCGGGGGCCGCGAAAGCAATGATTCCGCTCTTTCCGCATCTCAAGGGAAAGATGGATATCATGGCGGTTCGTGCGCCCGTCCCGGACGGATCGCTTTCCGACCTGTGCATCCGGTTCACGTCGGACGTCAGCGCGGAAAAGATCAACGGTGTCCTGAAGAAAGCGGCCGAGGGGCATCTCAACGGGATCGTGGACTTTGCGGAGGACGAGATCGTTTCTGCGGACATCGTTACGGATCCCCATTCGGGCATTGTGGACTCGACCTGCACGAAGGTCATCCTCGACCGGGTCGCGAAAGTCATGGTGTGGTACGATAACGAATACGGCTACGCACGGCGTTTGCTCGACCTTGCGGACCTGATGATCGAAAAGGAATAACGCGGCGTTTCGAAGGGCGGATCGAAAGGATCCGCCCTTCTTCATTCCTCCGAAAGCAGGCGCGCCGCCTGCTCTCC
>CALMZW010000152.1 GCA_937870605.1 uncultured Synergistaceae bacterium | reverse complement strand
ACGCCTGCGATCCACTTTCCGCATACGGCGGCATCGTGGGCGTCACGCGAAACGTGGACGCCGGGCTTGCGCGTGCTGTTGCTTCGCACTTCACCGAAGTCATCGTCGCCCCTTCATTCAGCGAGGACGCGATCGCATTCATCCGGAAAGAACGCCCGGCGCTCCGCACCGTTCTCTGGAAGGGCGGGCGAATCTCGCCGGTCCAGATGACCGGAACATGGGGGGGCGTCCTGCTTCAGGAAGATCGTCTTCCTCCGCTTCCGGTCCCGGCGAAGGGACAGTGGATCGGCAAAGAACAAAACGATCGCTGGGACGATCTCATTCTTGCGTGGAAGGTCGCCGCGCTTTCGAAGAGCAACGCCGTCGCGCTCGTTCGGGACGGCATGGCCGTCGGCATCGGGATGGGATTCTGCAGCCGGGTGTATGCCGTCCGGTTCGCCATCGAACAGGCCGGAGATAAGGCGAAAGGCGCCGTCATGGCCTCCGACGCGTTCTTCCCGTTCCCCGACGGCATCGAGGCCGCCGCAGACGCAGGCATTGCCGCCGTCATGCAGCCCGGAGGGTCCGTGCACGATGCGGACGTCATTGAAGCGGCCAAGAGACTGTCCGTCAGCATGTTTCTCAGCGGCCACCGGACATTCCGGCATTGACGCCCGCTTTCCGGCGCGAGGAGAAGAAAACATGAACGTTTTGCTCTTGGGAAGCGGAGGAAGAGAACACGCAATTCTGCGCGCGCTCCGGAAATCGGCCTGTGTCGACCGGATACATGCGGCCCCCGGCAACGCCGGAATGTCCGCGGAGACTCCGTGCCATCGCGTGGACCCCATGAACCCGGACGCCGTCATCGAACTGGCATACGCACTCAAACCCGATCTGGTAATCATCGGCCCCGAGGGACCGCTCTGCCTCGGCGTCGCGGACGCCCTCCGAAACGAGGGGTATGTCGTGTTCGGCCCGGGGCGGCAGGGAGCGATGCTCGAGGGAAGCAAAAGCTTCGCGAAAGCGTTCATGAAACGCCACGGGATACCAACTGCGGATTTCGATATCTGCGTTTCCCTGTCCGATGTTTCCGCCGCTCTCGCCAGACGGCGCCCTCCTTTTGTGATCAAGGCCGACGGCCTCGCCGCCGGGAAAGGCGTCGTCATCGCCGACACCGTTCAGGAAGCGAAAGACGCTGCTTCGGGAATGTTCGCGGGGTCGTTCGGCGAATCGGGGAAAACACTTCTCGTTGAGGACTTCATGGCCGGGGACGAACTGACGCTGCTGACGGTAACGGATGGAACGACGCTGCGCACGCTTGTCCCCAGTCAGGATCACAAACGCGTTTTCGACCATGACAAGGGACCGAACACTGGTGGAATGGGGGCCTTCGCCCCTGTTCCGTGGCTGGACGCCGGACTCATGGACAGGATCCGCCGTGAAATTCTGGATCCCACGGTACGCGGTTTGCAGTCTGAACGCATTCCCTACCGCGGCGCGCTCTATTTCGGCCTGATGATCACGCCGGAAGGGGCTCCGAAGGTCGTCGAGTACAACGTCCGCTTCGGCGACCCCGAGACGCAGGCGGTCCTTCCGCTTTTCGAGGAAGATTTCGCCCGGGCATTGCTCGCCTGCGCCGAAGGGAAGCTGGAAAACGCGCCGTGGCGGAATGCGTCGCAGTTCGCCGTGGACGTCGTCCTCACATCGGGTGGATATCCGGGGAAATATCCTACCGGAATTCCGATTACGGGAATACGCGAAGCGGAGTCAATGGACCATGTATCCGTCCTCCACGCCGGAACGGCGCTGAAAGACGGAGAACTCGTCACATCGGGAGGGCGCGTCCTGAACGTCGTGGCGACGGGAAACACTCTGGAGGAAGCAATCGAACGCGCCTACCGCGGAGTGGAGTGCATCTCCTTCGACGGCGCGCATTTCCGAAGGGATATCGCACGCAAGGGCAGAAAGGGAGGAATGATGTCATGACAGCCCCTCACCCGCTCGTCGGAGTCGTTCTCGGCTCTGCAAGCGACGCGCCATACGCGCAGACGCTGTCGCAAACGCTGGCGTCTTTCGGGATCTCCCATGAAGTCACGATAACATCGGCGCATCGGACGCCCGACGATACGGTTCGATACGCAAGAAATGCGTCATCGAGGGGCATAAAGGTTCTGGTTTGCGCCGCAGGCCTTTCCGCGGCGCTTC
>CALMZW010000151.1 GCA_937870605.1 uncultured Synergistaceae bacterium | reverse complement strand
ACGGATGCCCGATTCCACGCGCCGATCATTCCGATGCTGTGTGCGCTGCTGCTCGTATCCGCGTCCTGTGCGGCGGCCGCCGACTGGATCTCGCCCGGAGGGGCGGGAAGCTATGCCGTGACGAAACCCGCCGACGGAAAGAAGCCCGACAACGGAACGGTGAAAATGACGCTTCCGGCGATCGGGCCGAACGTCGACGCGGCCGGGAAGCGCAAGGTCCCGACGAGCGACTGGTGGACGCCGCTCGCGTGGCTCGATCCGGCCGATCTCCCCGACAGGCCCGCCGGCATGAAGGCGCAGCGGCACGGCCTCTCCTGGCAGGTGTTCAGCGAACCGCTCGTCTTTCAGCCGCAGAAGGGCGGCCTCGCCGTGTCGCTCAACTGCCCCGACAGCCGCCGCGCCGGAATGAAGGGCGACGTCCTGACGGCGGGCGCGGGATTCATGCAGGAGGTCGTCGGCGTCGAGAGCAAGGGGATCTCCCCCTACTTCAACGCGTTCTTCGACCAGGACCTCTATCTCGGCTCGACGCTTTCGGGATGGAACGAGGCGGCGTACGCCGGCGTGAAGGTGACGGGCTGGAGCGACTGGTTCGTGAACTTTTCGATGACGTCGGCCGCCGAGACGATGAGCGTCACGGCCGGCAACGGGTCGCCGTTCCTTCTCGTGAAGCTCGCGAAGGGCGCGCCGCAGGTGACGTTCCAGTCGTGGAACATCGGGAAGGTCGTCCCGCTGGAGGGCGATTCCTTCCAGGTCAATTCGGGAATGGCGAACGGCCAGAAGATCGACTCGCCCTCGTTCGCCGTGATCAACCAGGTTCCGTTCGGAAAGGCCTGGCTCCCCGACGACAACACGGTCAGCAAGGACTACAGCACCTACACCGTCTACGCCGTGTTCGGGCCCGCGGGTTCGACATGGACGCTCGACAAGGGCCAGAAGGACGACGGACGGGTGCTGAACACGGCCGTCTGCTCGGGCGGGACGCATTACGCCGCGGCGGTCCTCCCCTGTCCCTGGGGCAAGACGATCTACGACGAACCGTCCGAGGCGGACATCCGGAAGCTGCTCGCGACCTTCGCGTCGCACGCGTTCGCGGAAGTCACCGATACGCGCGTCGCGCCGCAGCTCTCGGGAAGCTCCGTGACCGCGTCCTTCACGTACACGACCGCGCCGGTCGCGGGAGAATCCCCCTCCGGGGACGGGACGCTGTACGCGATGTACCCGCACCAGTACCTCGACCAGTCCGTGACGATCCTCGACCGCTCGATGGGCCGGACCGGATCGTCGTCGTGGACGAACGGCTGGTGCTGGCCGTCGCTCAAGGGACCGATGCTCCTCGCGTCCGGAAAGGGCTTTTCGAACACGTACGACGTTCCGCCCTGCCTTCCGGCCGTCATCGACGAGCCCGACGCGGCGAAGGCGGACCGGATGGTCGCGCTCGTGCGGCAGGCCCTGGACACGCAGGATCCGAACTTCCTCTCGCAGGGGAGCTACTTCGGCGCGCAGGAGATCCACCGGCTCGCGATGCTGCTTCCGGTTTCGGAGATGATCCGAGGCGCGGCGACGAACCCCGCGTCCGCCGACAGCGCGGCGAAGGCCGTCTACAAACGGGCCGCCGAAACGCTCGGATACCGCCTTCGGGCGACGCCCGACGACGGGACGACCCTCAAGAACGCCGCGCAGCACGCGCTGTACTACGATTCGCGCTGGGGGACGATGATCCCGTCGTGCGAGGACGGCTTCGCGGCGGACAGCCTCCTCAACGACCACCACTACCACTTCGGCTACTTCGTCAAGACGGCGACGGAGATCGCGCGCTGGGAGAAGACGCATCCGTCGGACCCGGACAACGCGGGATGGGCGGCCGCCTACGCGCCGATGGTGCGCCTGCTGATCAGGGACATCGCGAACACCGACCGGACGGGGACCGGCGCGGACCCCGACTTTCCGTTCCTCCGGCACTTCAGCCCCTACGCGGGGCACTCGTGGGCGAGCGGCTCGTCGCGCGGCAACCAGGGCGGGCAGCAGGAATCGACGTCCGAGGCCATCCAGGCCTGGGCCGCGCTGCTGCTCTGGGCGCAGTTGAATTACCCGGCCGACGCCTCGAACGCGGAACTCGAGAAGTGGGCCGCGTATATGTTCGCGTCGGAGGTCCGCGCCGCCGAGCTGTACTGGTTCGGCTACACGACGAACGCCGCGTTCCGGCCGTTCCTGAGCTTCCGCCAGTACGCGGCGAAGAGCGACGCGGTTCCGAAGCCGTACGTCCCCTCGATGGTCTCGCAGATCAACCAGAACGAGATGACCTTCCAGACGGACTTCGGCAATCCGCCGTTGCTCAAGCACGGCATCCAGTGGCTGCCGCTGACCGGATCGTCGCTCTACCTGGGCGTGAACGGCGGCGCGCTCGCGGAACAGGACGTGAAGGGGTACCTCGAAACCGACTGGCCGAAACTCGGCGCTGGGCAGACCCCCCCGTCG
>CALMZW010000150.1 GCA_937870605.1 uncultured Synergistaceae bacterium | reverse complement strand
TCGGGAAAACCGCATCCGCTACGTGCTTTCGGACAACGAGACGCGGCGGGAGTTCAACGTCAACCAGCCGCTTCTGGCGCGGATCATGACGACGGCGTACACGCACCGTCCGTCCGGAACCGTCATCTACAAGGTTCGGAGATAGAATCCCGGGGATGCCCCCGCCTGCGGACGAAGCGTCTGCACAGGGGGGAGGCGCGACGACTGCGTGATCCGTCCGCGCCTTATTGCAGGAAGTAGTTTCTGTGGCCGATGCGGATGACGGGCACAATCACGGTGTCGCCCCGCACCTCGTAGAGGATGCGGTAATCCCCCACGCGAAGACTGTAGAAGTCCGGCTCGGCGAGCCGGGTGGATTCCCTGGAAAGCGGATTTTCGGCGATTGCGTCCAGCGCGTTCCTGATGTTGTCGTAGTCCTGTGCTTCCAGCAGCCGGAGCGTGGCTGACGCCTTGGGAAGCAGGCTAACTTCGTATGCCATGTTTTGCGTCGAGCTCGGCCCGGAGTTGTTTCCAGGTGATTTTTTCCCCATTGTCGGCATGCGCTTCCCGGATCAGCCGGATATCCAGTTCATCCTCGATGCGCTGCATGTATTCCGCATCGGCCACCGGGACGATGGCGAAGGAGGGTTTGCCCTTTCGGCGTATGATGACGCGTTCTCCCTGCCCGGCCCGCTCGACAGCCTCCGTCAGGCTGATATTGCGGAGATCTTTCAGCATGCTGTCACCGCCTTTCATTCATACCTCTACTATTTTACACTATTCGCCGCGGTCGTGCGCCGAAACCGGAATTTTCTCCCGGGTTCGGGGAAAATGACAGGTCCCCCCGTGAGGCGCCGGCAATCCGGCCCTTGACAGGGAGCGGCGCATCGCCTAGTCTGTTTCGCATCCGTCGGTCTTGTGCAACGACGGCCAATTTTTTGTGTTGTGATTCCGAAGGAGGGACACTGCATGAAGGTTTTCGATCTGCATACGACCATGTGGCACGAGACGCAACCCGGCGCCAAGGGGTGCTTCCTGCACAGCGCGAAGATGACCGTGGGAACCTGGGAGTTCGATGCGAACGTTTCCCTGCCGATGCATTCGCATCCGCACGAACAGATCCTGATGGTGACGAAGGGGAGCATCGAATTGACGCTGGGCGACGAGAAACGCGTCCTCGAAGCCGGGAATATGGTCATCGTTCCTCCCGATGTGATCCACGGAGTGACGACCATCACCCGAGCGGCCGTAACGGACGTGTTCAGTCCGGTCCGGGAGGATTTCAAGAAGCGCTTCGGCGAATAGACAGACGTCCCGGATGACCACGATCCTCTCGCTCTTCGTCCCGCTCTTCGTGCTGATGGACTTCATCGGCACGATGCCGGTCTTCATATCGCTGACGCGCGCCATGCCGGTGCGCGTCAGGCGTCGTACGGCCATCGAAGCCTCCGCCGTCGCCGGATTGATCGTGTTCGGTTTCGCCGTCATCGGGCACTCCCTGCTGGACTACTTCTCGCTTTCGATCGAGGCGGTGCGCGTGGGCGGCGGGTTGCTGCTGCTGTATATCGCGTTCGGGATGATCCTCTCGAGTCCGTACGACCCCGGCAAGAATCCGGAAGGCGGATCGGCGGGGATTGTCGTTTCTCCCCTTGCGATTCCGCTTCTGGCCGGGCCCGGGAGCATGACCTTCGCCATGATCGCGTGGCTCGACCTGCCCGGCTGGGAGAAGCTCTACCTCGTTGCGGCGCTGATTCTGGCCGTCATCGCCGGAGCGGCGCTCCTGCTCGCCTCCTCCGTGATCAACAGGCTGCTGGGGTACGAGTTCACGCGCGGTCTCGAAAAGATCACGGCCGTGATCGTCTCCTTCATCGCGCTCGAGATGATCATGAGCGGCATCAAGACCTACTTCTTCGCGGGAAGCTGACGTCCCGGGATAAAAACGAAAGCGGACGGGCGCCCCGCATCGGGAGCCCCCGTTCGCTTTCCGGAACAGTCTTCTAGAGGAACATCCGCATCAGCCGGCGCATCCACGACGACTCCATCTTCCGCATCATCCAGTCCTCGGCGACCATCTTGTTGATCATCGACACGGACGGGAAGGAGTGCTGCATCATCAGGATGTGGCGCATGCCCTTGCCGTACTGCATCGCGAAGGTCCACTCGTGGATCAGCTCGCTCGCGGCCTCGCCGACGATCGTCGCGCCGTGGATGCGGCCCCGTCCGTCGGTGACGACCTTGATGAACCCCTCGGGATGTCCGTCCGCGACCGTACGGCCGTAGGAACGGAAGTCCTTCCGCATGACCTGGACCTTGATTCCCTTCGCGCGGGCTTCCTTTTCCGTCATGCCGACCTGGGCGATCTCCGGCTGCGTGAAGACGGACCACGGCACGACGTAGCGCTCCCGACGCAGGAACGGGAAAGAAAACGGGGAGAGCGCGTGCATGAGCGCAAGCATCCCCTGGTGCATCGCCGCGTGGGAGAGCAGGCTGCATCCGTTGCAGTCGCCCACCGCGTAGACGTTCGGGACGTTCGTCCGCATGTGGCTGTCGACGGTGACGCCCTTCTTCGTGTACGCGATGCCGGCCCTGTCGAGCGCCAGCGATTCGAGCACCGGCTTGCGGCCCGTCGCGACGAGAATCCGCTCCGACTCCAGAACGCCGTTCTCCAGATTCGTGACGATCCGCCCGTCCCGAAGGGAAACGCCCGTGATCTTCGCGCCGTTGTAGACGTCGATGCCCTCCTTGCGGAACAGGTCCTCCAGCACGCGGGCGGCGTCCTCGTCTCCGACCGGGACGAGATGCGGATCCATGTGGGCGACGGCGACCTTCGTTCCGAGCCGCGCGAACGCCTGCGCCATCTCCGAACCGATCGCGCCGCCGCCGATGATCGTGAGGGACTCGGGCATTCGCTCGATCTCGAACATGTTCGTGTTCGTGAGGATGTCCGGGATCTCCCGCAGTCCCGGAATCGGCGGGATGAAGGGTTCCGTCCCCGTTGCGATGAAGATCTTCTTGGCCCCGTACGTCTCGCCGCCGACGCCGATGTGCTGCGCGTCCGTGAATTCGGCGGTTCCCTTCACGAGCGTGACCTTCTCGAAGACCTTCATGAGCTTCTTGTCGTTGATGCCGTGGATCTTCTCGCGGACGATCCGCATCGGATCGGAGGCGTTCAGTGCGAGAGTCGTGTCGATGCCGTAGGCTCCAAGCCCCTTGGCGCCGTGAAGCGCTTCGGCCGCTTTCAGAAGCGCCTTGCTGGGGATGCAGCCGCAGTTCAGGCATTCCCCCCCGACCTTGTCCTTTTCCACCGCGAGAACGGAAAGCCCCATTGCCGCGCCCATCGCCGAAATGGCCATTCCCGCCGGTCCCATGCCGATGACGATGATGTCGAATTGCTTCATGTCGCTGCATCCTCCCCCTTCGCGCTCCACGGCGCGCTCTACGCCCGGGTTCACGTTCTGATTATACCCTATGGAGGTATAATGACAAGCCCCGATCGTTCGGCCGCCCGAAGTGCGCCCTCGATGCTTCTGCTACAATACGAATGCTTTCTGTATTGTATGTCATATCCCGGATATCGGGGGAGTCCGATGTCGATCGCAGAGCCCCAATCATCCGAAGTCCGCTCCGAAGAGCCGTTCGTCGTCCTGGAGAACGTGACCCGGACCTTCTCCATGGGAGAGGTCGAAGTTCGCGTCCTGCGGGGGGTGACGGCGTCGATTTCGCGCGGACGCATGACCGCGATCTGGGGGGAGTCGGGCTCCGGAAAGACGACGCTTCTCAACCTCATCGGCGGGATCGACCGCCCCACGGAGGGGCGCGTTCTGGTCGGGGGAGTGAACCTCCCGGACCTGTCCGACCGGGAACTGACCCGCTTCCGGCGCGACCGCGTCGGATTCGTCTTCCAGTTTTACAACCTCATTTCCACGCTCACCGCGCTGGAGAATGTGGCGGTGGCCGCGGAACTTGTCTCCGATCCGATGGACTCCGCGGAGGCGCTGCGGCTCGTCGGGCTCGGCGAATTCGGGGATCGCTTCCCCGGCCGGCTCTCGGGCGGACAGCAGCAGCGCGTGTCCATCGCCCGCGCGATCGCCAAGCGTCCCGATCTGCTGCTTTGCGACGAACCAACCGGCGCGCTGGATCGCGAGACGGGGGTCCGGGTGCTCGCGCTGCTTCAGGAACTCAACGAGAAGCAGAACGTGACGGTCGTGCTCATCACCCACTCCCGTCCCGTGGCGGCGCTTGCCCACAGGGTGCTCTTCCTCGAAGACGGCGTGGTGCGCTCCGTACGCGACACGGAACATCCGAAGCGGGCGGAGGATCTCGAATGGTGAGCGTCCTGACGCGGAAGCTCCTTCGGGATCTCGTGCGCAGCCGGGGAACGCTGCTTGCCGTGACGGTCATTGCGGCCGCAGGCTCCTCCTGTCTCGTGGCGCTCGTCTCGTCATGGCTGAATGTCGACCGCGCGCGGGAAGACTATTACGAGGCCGCCCGAATGGCGGATTTTTGGGTGGACGTACGGAAGAGCCCCGTGGAAGACGTTCGCCGCGCCGCGGCGCGGATTCCCGAGATCGTCGAGGTACGCGCGCGAATCTCCTGGCCCGCGGTCCTCGATATCGAGGGGGCGACCGCCCCCGTGAACGGGCTGATCCTGTCGCTTCCCTCCGATCCGGAGCGGGCGCTGAACGGCGTCGTGATGAAAAGCGGAGGCTCTTTCTCCTTCGGCGCACGCAACCAGGTGATCCTCTCCGACAAGTTCGCCCGGGCGCGCGGACTCAGGACCGGCGACACGATAACGGCCGTCGCCGGAGGGCAGCGACGGTCGCTCGTCGTGGCGGGAACCGCCGACAGCCCCGAGTTCATCTATCTCGTTCCCCCGGGGAGCCTCTCCGAGGATCCCGAGTCGTACGGCGTGCTGTACGTCAAGCACGACTTCGCGGAGGATATGTTCGGCTTCGAGGGCGCCTGCAACGGCATTGTCGGCCGTCTGACGCCCGGAGGCGTCCGGGACGCGTCCGCGGTGCTCGGACGTCTCTCGAAGGAGCTTGCGCCGTTCGGCGTTTTGAACGCCATCGCACGCAAGGAGCAGTTCTCGGCGCAGATGATCGACGGCGAACTGCAGCAGCTCCGGTCGATGGCCGTCATTCTTCCGGCCGTCTTTTTCGGCGTTGCGGCGATGGTCCTGAACGTACTGATGACGCGGCTTGCGGAGCAGCAGCGGACGGTCATCGGAACGCTCAAGGCGCTCGGTCTGGGCGACGGGCGGCTCTCGATCCGCTTTCTGCTTTTCGGAGCCGTCGCGGGGCTTGCGGGGGGACTCTCCGGGTCGCTCGCGGGCGTGTGGATGGCCGCGGGAATGACGGAACTCTATCGATTCTACTTCACCTTCCCGAACCTCTCCGCCCGCGTGGCGCCGCTGGTCATCGCGGGCGCCTGCGGCGCATCCGTCCTCTTCGCGGTTCTCGGAAGCCTTCGGGGGTTGCGCCGCGTCCTCGCGCTGCGTCCGGCGGACGCGATGCGTCCTCCCGCTCCCGCCTCCGGACGGGCAAGCGTTCTCGAACGCCGACCCGCGCTCTGGCGGCGCATGGGGTTCCGCTGGCGCATGGTGCTTCGGGGATTCGCGCGCTACCGGGCGCGCGCTCTCATCGCCGTGACGTCCGCGGCGTTCGGATCGTGCATTCTCCTGCTGGCCTTCGGCTTCGTGGACTCCATCGACGCGATCGTCGACTTCCAGTACCGGAAGGTGCTTCGCAGCGACTATCGCCTGACCTTCGGCGACGGGACGGGAGGCGGCGCGCTGGGCGAAGTGCTTCGCCTTCCCGGCGTGGTTCACGCGGAGCCGGTCTTTTCGGCCGTCTGCACGTTTTCGTCGGGGAATGCAAGCAAACGCGGCGCGATACAGGGGATCCGGGAGGACGGAGAACTGCTCACCCCGCGCGATTCCGCCGGACGGATCGTCCCCGTCCCTCCCGCGGGACTCCTGATGGCGGAGCGAATGGCGGCGCAACTGGGCATTCGCGCCGGAGACCGGGTGACGGTGACGCCCGCGCGAGGGGAACAACGGCCGCTGGACCTTCCGGTGGCGCATACGGTCCGGAGCGTTTTCGGCATGGGCGTCTACGCCTCGATCGACTGGCTCAACCGGGTCCTCGGAGAGCGGGACGTCATGACGGGCGCGGAGGCGCGTTTCCTGCCCGGGGCCGACGACTCGCTGCGCCGCGCGTTTCTGGCGGCGGTCGTGGAACGCCCTCTCATCGAGGCGGTATCCGATATGGCGCGCGAGAAGCGCGCGATGCGAAAACAGATAGACGGCGCGCTCATGGGGACGGCGGTCGTGATGATTCTCTTCGCGGGCGTGATCTTTTTCGGGTCGATCCTGAACGGAACGCTGATCTCGCTGGAGGAGCGGCGGCGTGAGATCGCCACGCTCCGCGTGATGGGGTGCGGCGATGCCGAGATCGGATCGCTGTTTCTGCGCGAGACGCTGCTCGTCAACGTCGCCGGAACGATTCTCGGCCTGCCGCTCGGTCTGGCCGCGCTGCGCTTTTTCATGACGCTGGTCCAGACGGACGCGTTTGCGTTTACGGCCGTCGTGAGGCCGGAGAGCGCGCTGTTCACGCTGCTGGCCGCGCTCCTCTTCGTCTTCGCGTGCCACGGGGTGACGCGTCGCGTCATCCGCCGGCTGGACTGGCGCGACGCACTGAACGCCCGGGAATAGGATTCCCGAAGGGAGCGATGGATATGGAACGACGACGTGTGTCTCTCTGGCATTTCGCCCTTCTCCTGCTGTTCGGGGCCGGAGGGTGGCTTGCCTACGACAGGGCGACGGAGGCGCTTCCGGTCCGCGCCGCGCGCGTTCGGACCGGTCCGATCCGGGAGATCGTGGAAGAACGGGCGCGCACGACGCTGCCCCATGTCTTCCATGTGACGATGCCGCAACAGGGGCGCATCTTTCCCGCGGATCTGCCGGAGGGGAGTCCCGTCCGGCGCGGACAGGCGATCGCCCGGCTCGAGGACGACGATCTGCGGGACGCCTACACCGAATCGCAGTCGATTGTCCGGGCGATGGCGGAGAACGTGGCGGCCGCGCGCGCGCAGGTGAAGGCGAGCGTCGCCCGGCGCGACTACCTCAAGTGGCTTGCGGAGGCGCGCGAAAAGGTCTACGGAAGGGACGGCGTAAGCGCGCAGGTGCTCCGCGAAACGAAGGCCGACTCCCTGGAGGCCGAGATGGAGCTTGAAGGCAACACCGCGCAGTTGCAGGCCTCCATCGCGCTTTCCTCGACGAGCCGCCTGCTGCCGATCTTCCTGAAGCGCATCCTCGGGCGGACGATCGTCGAGAGTCCGGTCGACGGCGTCGTGCTGAAGCGTCACGTGTGGAACGTCCGGATGATGCAGGCCGGAGAGCCCGTCATGGACCTGGGCGACATGAACGGCCTGCGGGTGACCGCGGAGGTTCTGACGGAGGAGGCCGTGCGCGTTCGGGAGGGACAGGCGGTCGAAGTCTTCGGCGAGACCGTGGGGGGCGTGCTGAAGGCGCGCGTCCGCCGCGTGGAGCCGCAGGGCTTTACGAAGCTCTCGTCGCTCGGCGTCGAACAGCAGCGCGTGAATGTCCTGGCGGATTTCGAAGCCGGGGAGCTCGAACGGCTGTCGCGCGATCTCGGACGGACGCTCGGGCTCGAGTACCGCGTTCGCGTCCGCATCGTCACGGCAGAAAAGGACGGGGCGCTGCTCGTCCCGAGATCGGCGATCTTCCGGGGGCGCAACGGCGGCCGGCGCCTGTTCGTCATCCGTTCGGGGCGGGCGGAGTCCGTCGACGTATCCGTCGGAATGAGCGACGACGAGGATGCGGAAATCCTGCCGGTCGGGAACGCACGGCTGTCCGAAGGCGACGAGGTCATCGTCGCTCCGGACGCGTCGCTTTCCGAGGGAATGCGGGTTCTCGCTACAACAGGGGACTGAAGAGCTTCGTGACGCTTTCGACGGGCGGCATCCAGCGCGGGCGGTTGAGCCACTCCTCGAGGACGAGCCGGCGGGAGCGCGAGCGGTAGTCCTCCTGCGCCTCCAGCAGTAAGGCGTTTTCCTGCCGCCCGTAGAGAATCAGATTGATCTCGAAGTTCAGCGCGAAGGAACGGATGTCGAAGTTGCTCGACCCCAGGAAGGTGAGTTCCCCGTCGACGCTCATCGTCTTGGCGTGAAGCAGGCCGTCCTGGTAGAGGTAGAGCTCCACGCCGATCCGCAACAGATCCTCGAAGTAGGCGCGGGCGGCGTGGCCGACGACGAACTGGTCCGACTTCTCGGGGACGATCAGGCGCACCCGGACGCCTCGGAGGCAGGCGACTTCGAGCGCCTGCAACAGTCCGGCGTCCGGAATGAGGTACGGGGTCGTGATCGTGACCTGTTCCCGCGCGCCCATGACGGACGCCACGATGAGCCGCTGGTAGTTCTCCGTCACGTAGGAGGGGCCGGAAGGGACGGTCTGCATGACGCTGCCGCCCGGAAGCTCCAGCTCGCCGAAGAGGTGCTCCGCGTCCATCATCTCGCCGGTTTCGGAGTACCAGTCCTCCAGGAAGACGCTTTCGAGCTGGCGGACGATCGGGCCTCGCAGGCGCAGCGAGATGTCGTGCCACACAAGGTTCCGGTGCCCGTACCGGGGATCGGTGATGTTGTGCGATCCCGTGTACGCGGTCTTGCGGTCGATGACCGCGAGCTTGCGGTGGTTGCGCAGGTCGAACCGCGCCGCCTTGCGCCGGAAGAGCTGTACGGGGAGCGCTTCCGCGAGTTGGATGCCCGCGTCGCGGAACTCCTGCGCGTGCTTTTTGATGAACGCTGAAGAGCCGACGCTGTCGACCAGCAGCCGGCAGATTACGCCGCGCGCCGCGGCGCGCTTGAGCGCGTCCACCACGCACCAGGTCTTTTCGTCCTTCACGAAGATGTAGTACAGCAGGTTGACCTCCGAGACGGCTTCCTCGATATCGGCGGCGAGCATGTCCAGCATGACGATCGCGTCCGTGATGGGGGTGCAGTCGTTGCCGCCGACGATGGTCATGTGCCCCAGACTCTCCGCCAGGCGCACGGTCGGCTCCAGCGTATCCGACACCGCAGGGTGGACGGCCCCGGGCGTTTCGCGCGTGATGCGGTCGCGGATGCCCTTCAGGTGGGCGAGCATCGTATGGCGTCGTTCGAGCTTCTTCGCGGGAAGCATCCGGGACCCCATCAGCAGATAGATGATCGCGCCGGGGATCGGCCAGAAAAAGATCACGAGCAGCCACACCGTCGCGGTCGAGGGTTCGTGCCGCAACGGGACGACGCAGAGCGCCGCGATGCGGATGATCCACGACGCCGCCTCGTGGAGCGTAAAGGTCAGAATGCCCCACGCGTGTCCCTGAAAGAAACCGATGATGTCGAGGTCGTTCATGTCGTCTCGCTTCCTCCCTGTCGAAAACGTTCTCCCGGCAACGCGAAGTCCCAGGCCAGGGGCAGATGATCCGAGTAGGGCACGTAGGGCCGATGGAACCGCAGCGAATGAAGTTCCGGCGAATGAAGCACGTAGTCGAGCTGACGGCGCGGCCAGTCCGCCGGATATGTCGGCAGATCCAGGAGATTCGCGCTCCGGAGCCCCGTCTCCCGAAGAAACTCCTTCAGGTCGGATTTGTCGTTGCGCGTGTTCAGGTCTCCGGCGACGATCAGCGGGCCGCGGATGTCCGCGACGACGTCGGCCAGTTCGTGGAACTGCACGCCCCGCGCCTGTCGCCCGAGCGGCAGATGGACGGCCAGCAGCGTGACGCCGTCGAGCGCGACTTCGAGCGCGTGGCGCTTCATGCCGCGTCGCAGGTCGTGCATCCGGACCGACCGGATGGGCAGCCGGCTGACGAGCGCGTTGCCCTGGCAGCGAAGGACCGGGGTCCGCATGAGCACCGACCGGGGCGAATACTTCGGCGCGAAGGCGGACTCCCAGTTTCCCTCGAGCGACGTGGCCAGCGACTCCGCCTGCCCCTGTCCGCCGCACCGGTACGAGCCCCTGTCCGCTTCGACGAGGACGACGATATCCGGACGCAGCGTCTCGAGAAAGGTCTGGATGCGCTGGAAACGGCGTTCGCTCGGGAGCAGGCTCCCCGCGAACGGGACGGGCATGTGGTGCAGGGGGCCCGCCCCCGTGGCGTATCGGATGTTGTAGAGAACGAGTCGCATGTGTCAGCCTCCGGGAATGCCGCGCATTCGACGCCTATGATACAGGAAAACGACGCGTCGGGGGCGCTTTCGCGTCGGCTCGGAGACGGCGCATTGGTCGAAAGAGCCGTCTCGCGCCATCGAATGTTTGTGATTCTTCGGAACAATGTTTCGGAACGATGGAATTTCGTGACGTCCTATTTTTGTCATATTATTCTCTTTGCGAATTGAAGCACTTCGACTTTTTCATTGTCCGAACGCCGCCGCAGGTCTATAATCCCGCCTTACGGAACGGAAAGTGAAATTTCAGAAAGAAGGTGTTTTCATGATCCCGGCGCTTTTGATTCTCCTGCCCGTCGCTTCGGCCTGCATGTCGCTGATGGCTCATACCGCGAGGGGCAGACGGCTGTGGATCGTATCCGGCGCGTGCGTGACGATTCTTCTGGGCGTCGTCTCGATCTTCGGCCCCTCGACGAGTTTGTCGCTCGGCGGGACGTCCGCGCCGCTCGCGCTCGTTCTCGAAATGACGCTCGTCGCGCTGGTGCTGCTGCTCGCGCGCCGAAGCGACAGCCTGCTGCTCTACGCCGGCGCGGCGGCGCATGCGTTGATTCTGGCGGTCACCGTCTTCTCCGGGGCCGGAGGCGCGGAATCGGATTTCGTCCTCGATCCGCTTGCGAAGATCCTGACGGGGATCGTATCGATTCTCGGATCGCTCATCGTGCTCTACGCGATAGGATACATGCAGACGCACGAACGCCATCAGGCGGCGACCGCCTCGGGATCGAGGATCTTTCTCTTCCTGCTTCTCTTTTTTCTCGGGTGCATGAACGGACTCTTCCTGTCCGATTCCTTCGTCTGGCTCGGCGTCTTCTGGGAGGCGACGACGCTGTGTTCGTACTTCCTGATCCGCTACGAGGGAAGCGACAAGAGCATCCGGAACGCGACGCTCGCCCTCGTGATCAACGTCTTCGGCGGGTGCGCGCTCGCGCTGGGCGCGCTGATCGCCGAACACGGCGGCGCATCGTCGCTTTCGGAGCTTTCGGCATTGCACCTTCTCGCCCCGCTTCCGCTGTTGTGCATCGCGGCCTTCGCCAAGGCGGCGCAGTTTCCGTTCCAGCGCTGGCTGCTCGGCGCGATGGTCGCTCCGACGCCCGTTTCGGCGCTGCTGCACTCGGCCACGATGGTCAAAGCCGGCCCGTATCTGGCGTTGCGGCTTCTTCCCGCGTTCACCGGGCGCGAGGCGTTCCTGACCGTGTGCGCGCTGTACGGCGCCGTCAATTTCGTGGCGGGCGCCGCCTGCGCGATCAGCCAGAGCGACGCGAAAAAGGTGCTCGCCTATTCCACGATATCGAACCTCGGCCTGATGTTCGCGTGCGCCGCGCTCGACGAGCCGCTCGCCTACGCGGCCGCGCTGACGATCCTCGTGTTCCATTCGATTTCCAAGGCGCTGCTCTTCCTGTGCACGGGGACGGTCGAACAGGCGATCGGCAGCCGGGACATCGAGGACATGAGCGAACTCCTGACCGTGATGCCGATGACGACGACATTTTCCATCATCAGCATGGTGTCCATGGTGCTCCCGCCGTTCGGGATGCTGCTTTCCAAGTGGATGGCGATCGAATCGGCCGCGCGGAATCCGCTCGTTCTCGTCTTCCTCGTGCTCGGCAGCGCCCTGTCCGTCGTCTTCTGGGTCAAGTGGATCGGACGCATCGAACTCGGGCGGTCGAACAACGCCGGCGGCCCGGAAAGGCTTTCCTCCTGGATGTTCGCGACAATGCTGCTGCTTGCGCTGGCGGTTCTCGTCGGCGGAATCTTCTCGGTGCCGCTGCACGAACGCGTCCTGGACCCCATCGCGGCGCATGTCTTCGCGGCGACGGCGGATACGCGCTTCTCGTGGACGCTGTTGCAGCAAATGGGAGACTTTCCGCAGTGGATCATCCTGTCGCTGACCGGGGCGATCTTCGTGGCC
This sequence comes from uncultured Synergistaceae bacterium, assembly GCA_937870605.1. Classification (GTDB taxonomy): domain Bacteria; phylum Synergistota; class Synergistia; order Synergistales; family Aminobacteriaceae; genus CALFXN01. The sequence continues at coordinate 8,462 of CALMZW010000150.1, read as the reverse complement.
TGGATCATTTCCGTCAACGCCCTGCGCGGCGCGCGGCCCGAAACGCCCTACCTGTGCGGCGCGAACGCGCCCGAAGACGGGCCGTGTTCCTTTCACGGACCGGCGGGCAGTATCTCGCAGGTGTTCGTGACGTCGCTCTACCTGCGGAGCGTCTTTTCCGAACAGCGCATCACGGTCTGGACGGACATGGCCGGAACGGTGCTGCTCTTCGCGCTGCTGGGCCTCGCCCGGCTGATATAGGAGGGGTGCGTCCATGCCTTCGACATTGACGGCGCCGTTGCCGGCGATCGCTCTGCTGCTTCTCGCGGCTCCACTGATCGGAGGGCTCCTCACGGGGCTCGACCGAAAGCTCACGGCCCGTCTCCAGGGACGGATGGGACCTCCCGTGCTGCAGCCCTTTTTCGACCTGCTCAAGCTCTGCTCGAAGGAAGCGACGTGCCAGTCGCGCCTGCAGGTGCTCTATGCCTATATGTACCTCGGGATGATCGTGATGACGCTGACGCTGCTCGTGACGGGGCAGGACCTTCTGATGGCGGTGTTCATCCACGCGTTCGGCTCCATCGCGCTCGTTCTCGGCGCGCAGAGCGTCGCATCGCCCTACAGCCGGATCGGCGCGCAGCGGCGCATCATGCAGATCCTCGCCTACGAGCCGGTGCTCGTGCTTCTCGTCATCGGCCTCCACCGGATCACGGGAAGCTTCATGGCGTCGAGCGTCCCGATGCTCCAGGCGCCGATGCTCTTTCACCTGCCGCTCGTCTGCGCCGCCTTCTTCTTCTGTCTGCTGATCAAGATGGAGAAGTCGCCGTTCGACATCGCGACCTCGCACCACGCGCACCAGGAGCTGGTCAAGGGCATCACGATCGAGTATTCCGGCCCGCTGCTTGCGGTGCTCGAAATCGCGCACTACTACGAGGTCTTCATGCTGTACGCGATCATCGCGTTCTTCTGGTCGACGAGCGTCGTCCCGGGTATTCTGCTCGCCGCCGTATACTTCTTCGCCCAGTGCGTCGTCGACACGTCCACCGCGCGGCTCGTTCCGCTGCGGGTCGTGTCGTTCATGTGGTCGTTCCCGGTGCTTCTCGCGATCACGAACGTCCTGTGGCTCTATCTCTGAGAAGGAGGCGGACTCACATGACGAAAATCCTGTCGCGGTCCCCCTGGTTCGTCCACTATAACTGCAACAGCTGCAACGGGTGCGATATCGAACTGCTCGCGTGCCTGACGCCGATGTACGATGTCGAACGCTTCGGCATCCTTCACGCGGGAAACCCGAAGCAGGCGGATATCCTCGTCGTGACCGGGAGCGTCAACTTCAAGAACGCGCCCGTGCTGCGGCAGATCTACAGCCAGATGCGCGAGCCGCGTGTCGTCCTCGCGCTCGGCGTGTGCTCCTCGTCGGGCGGCGTCTTCGCCGGGAGCTACAACGTCTTCGGCGGCATCGACAAGGTGCTTCCGGTGGACGTGTTCGTCCCCGGGTGCCCGCCCCGGCCCGAGGCGATCATCGACGGCTTTCTGCTGGCCGTGAAGAAGCTCGACGAACGGCATCTCGGGCTGGACTCGCACGCGCCCGAGAAGGAACCGATCGTGTTCCGCAAGGGGAGAGGAGAGGTCGCCCATGACGCTGCCGTGTGAACGGAATATCGAAATCGCCGAGCTGGTGCGCGAGGCATCGCTCCTGCACACCGAAGGCTACCGGATGGTGACGGCGACCTGCGTGAACGTCCCTGATGGTTTCGAACTGCTCTATCACTTCGACCTCGACTACGACCTGCTGACCTTCCGCGTGTCCGCGCCGTTCGGGACGAAGGTTCCGAGCCTGACGGGCGTCTATCCCGCGGCCATGCTCATCGAGAACGAGATCGCGGACCTGTTCGGAATCACCTTCATGGGGCTGCATCCGGACTTCAAAAAGCTGCTTCTGCTGGCGCAAGACGCGCCGAGCGCGCCCCAGGCCGCGCGATATGAGGAAAAGAAGGGACAGGCATGACGAAGAATACGGTCATCCCATTCGGCCCCCAGCACCCCGTGCTGCCGGAGCCGCTGCAACTCAGGCTCACGATGGAGGACGGGCGCGTCGTCGAGGCCATCCCCTCCATCGGGTACATCCATCGCGGACTCGAAAAGCTCGCGGAGCGGAAGGACTTCGTCCAGGACGTGTTCCTGATCGAACGCGTCTGCGGGATTTGCAGCTTCATCCATTCGCAGGCGTACTGCCAGGCGATCGAGACGCTGCTCGGCATCGAACCGCCCGCGAGGGCGAAGTATCTTCGCGTCTTCTGGGCGGAGCTGCACCGGCTGCACAGCCACCTGCTGTGGCTCGGGCTCTTCGCGGACTCCTTCGGCTTCGAGTCGCTGTTCATGCAGGTGTGGCGCATCCGCGAGGGCATCCTCGGCCTCATGGAGGCGACGGCCGGCGCCCGGATCATGCTGGGAACGTGCTGCATCGGCGGCGTCCGGCGCGACGTTCCGGACGCGGACTTCAGCGGCATCCGGTCGCGCGTCGAGTCGCTCCGCGCGGACACCCTCGAAATCCTGCCGGCCGTTCGGGACGACATCACCGTGAAAACGCGGACCGTCGGCGTCGGCGTGTTGTCGGCGGAAGCCGCGCGCGTCACGGGAGCGGTCGGCCCGGTCGCGAAGGCCTGCGGCATCGCGATCGACCACCGGACGCGCGGCTATGCCGCGTACGGCGATCTCGACTTCGAGGTCGTGACGCATACGGAGGGGGACAGTTACGCGCGGATGCTCGTGCGCTGCGAGGAAATCCTGCAATCGTTCGGGCTCGTGGAACAGGTGCTCGCGAAAATGCCGGCGACCCCGATCGCGACGCCCTTCCGGGGAAACCCCGACGGCGAGACGATCGAGCGTGTCGAGCAGCCCCGGGGCGAAGTGCTGTACTACCTTCGCGCCAACGGCTCTCCCATGCTGGACCGGGTGCGGATCCGCACGCCGACGTTCGCGAACGTCCCGGCGTTGCTTGCGATGGTTCCGGGGTGCAGCACGTCGGACGTCCCCGTGATCATCCTGTCCATCGATCCCTGCATCTCGTGCACGGAGCGATAGCCATGATTCCGTTCGTGCGAAACGTATTGAAGAATCTGCTCACGGGGCCCGCGACGCGCAACTATCCGGCCGCGCCTTCGCCGACGGTCGAGGGGGGCCGTTTCCGCCTGGACATGAATATCGGGGACTGCGTCTTCTGCGGGCTGTGCGCCCGAAGGTGTCCCGCAGGGGCCATCGAAGTCCGGCGCGACGAACAGGCGTGGACGCTCGACCCCTACCGCTGCATCCTCTGCGGCGGATGCGCGGAGGTCTGCCCGAAGAAGTGCCTGTCGATGAAGCCGGACTACCGCAAGCCGAGAGGATGACCCGTCACGCCGTGACGAGCATCTGACGTTTCGCGAGGGTCCGGAAGAGGCCGTCGCGCGCCATCAGTTCGTCGAACGTCCCCTCTTCGGCGATGGTTCCCCGGTCCATGACGACGATCCGGTCGGCGTGCGAGATCGTTGACAGCCGGTGGGCGACGACGATCCGGGTCGCGTCGATCCGTTCGAGGCTGCGCGAGATCTTCGCCTGCGTCCGGTTGTCGAGCGCGGAGGTGGCCTCGTCGAACATCAGCACGCGCGGACGCCCCGCGACGGCGCGCGCGATCAGGAGCCGCTGCTTCTGGCCGCCGGAGAGCGTCCCCGCCCCCTCGCTGACGATCGTGTGGAGCCCCATCGGCATCACGTCGATCTCTTCCGTGAGCCCCGCGGTTTCGAGCGCCTCGCGGACCTGATCGAGCGAAAAGGCTCGCGAACACCGGACATTCGTCGCGATATCGCCCGAGAGCAGCCCGCCGTCCTGCAGGACGACGCCGAGCGACGACCGGAGCTTCTTCTTGTCGAGGTCGTTCAGATCCTTGCTGTCGTAGAAGATGGAGCCCATATCCGGCGTCTCGAACCCCAGCAGCAGGCGAAGGAGCGTGGACTTCCCCGAGCCCGACGGACCGACCACGGCGACGAATTCTCCGGGGCGTATGTGAAGGCTGAAGTCGCGCAGGATCGGGCGCGGCGCGTGGGGCCGGTCATCGTCGCCGCGTGCGGCCGGGTAGCTGAAGGTGATGTTCTCGATGTCGATGCGCCCCGTGATCCGCCCCGGGTCCGTCTTTCCACGGCCCGATTCCGGGTACGCCCCGAGGATGGGGTGCAGGTTCTCGATGCCGGGGAGCGTTCCGGCGAGCAGCGCGGCGGAGGAAAGGCACGCCAGGAAGGAGACCTGGAGCGTCGCCCACGCGGAGAGGAACGCGAGCAGCTCGCCGGTGTCCCGTGCGCCCGCGTGATAGCGCCCCGCCATGACGACGAGGATGACGAGCGTCGCGACGAACGGGAAGACCGTCATGCCCTGCGAGAGCCGGTCGAGGTCCTTTCGGACGTCCGCGGCGAGGGTCCGCTGGCGGCTGAAAAGGGTCGCCCATCGGCCGAAGGCGCGGTTTTCCGAGCCTGTCGTCCGGAGCTTCGCGATGCCCGAGAGAATCTGGAAGGTCAGCCCGGACGTCCGGTTCTGGATGTCCGTCATCCGTCGCGTCCCATCGATCTGGCGCCGCGCCGTCCGGAAGCCGACGGCCGCCAGAACGAGCATGCACGCGGCTCCGGCGAGCGCTGAGCGCCGGTCGAACCAGAAACACTGCGCCAGCGAGAACAGGACGAAGAAGACGTTGATCCGGAGGAGACGGATCGCGCCGACTGCGGACCTCCGGACGAGAAAGAGCCCGATGCCCCGGTTCACGAGATCGCCCGCCTGGAAGCGTGAGAAGAAGGCGACCGGAAGTCGGAGGATGCGATCCCAGATTCCCGCCATGACGCGATGCGACAGGCGCGTCTCGAGGCGGGCGAGCGACAGCTCCCGGGCGAGGCGCAGCAGTCCCGTCGAGACGCCGACCGCGGCCAGCAGAAGCATGAACTGCAACAGGCGTTCGCGGTTCCCGCGGGGGATGACGTCGCCCGCGACGGCGCCGATGATCGCCGGAGGAACGAGCGCGAGCGCCGCCATCAGGAGTTCGAGCAGCGTGACGAACAGCCCTTCCCCGCGGAGCAGCAGCGAGCGGATCGCCCCTTCCTCCGTTCCGTCGCGGCCGTTGCGGGTCGCGAACAGCCGCGAAAGCGACAGCGGCTCGGGCGGCAGCGATGCGTACAGTTGCCACGCGGTTCCGTCGAGTCGGGACGCGATGTCCTCGTCCACGGGGCGTTCGCCCGTTTCGGCGTCCCAGATCCGGTATCCGTCCGGTTGTCGCGTCGTGCGAAACCGGGAGACGCCCCGCCGGACGGACCGGAGGAACGTCCCGGCGCGGGGCGGAAGCAGCGCGACGGGAACCGGCTTCGTCCGGCCGTGCGCCGATTCGGGCCCCTGAAGCCAAGCTGCGAGCGGCGCTCCGTCCTCGAGCCACCATCTTCCCGAGAGGCGCACCTCGCGAATCCGCAGATCGCACGCTTCCGCGAGATCCTGAAAGCTGTCCGCCTGCTCGTCGTCGCGAACGGCCGGCAGTGTGACTCCCTGTCGTTCGAGGACCATGTCGAACGCGGCGCGGAGCCGGGCGCTCCTGTCCGGCCGGGACGACGTCTCCGAGGCCTCGTCGCCGCCCGCGGCGCGCGGGGGAACGGGCAGCGCGGACGAAAGCTCCCCGAACGCGCGCGCGAAGGATTCCCGGTCGGCCGTCTGCGCCGATCGCAGCGCCCCGAGATCGTCGGCGGCGCGAAGCCGGGCGTTCATTGACAGCAGCGAGGCGACCATCGCGTACCATGCGTCGAGGGCGGCCTCGAATTCTCCGGAGGCGATCATGTCGGCCGTGGTCTTCAGTGCTGCGCGGCACGGCTCCTGGGCGACGAACCAGCAGTTCGGCGGGATCGGGAAGAAGGAGCTTTCGGGGGGCGGCTCGGAGCCGACGAAAAGTGCGTTGACCGGGGATTCGTCCGCGTTCGGCGCGCATAATTTCGCCCAGAGCAGGCGTTCGTCGCCGGAAGAGACGGGCTGGTCGGGCGCGATCTCGGAGTTGTCGTCGCGCGCGGCGGAAAGACGCCGCTGGATTCTCGGCGCCGGGATGATGTCCTTGACGATGCCGCGTCCGATGAGTTCGAGGAACCGGTCGATCCGCGCGGCCGCCGCGGCGAGAGACTGCTCGTCCGCACGGGCGCGCGCGAGGTATTCGGATCTTGCGCAGCGGAGCGCCTTCGTTCCGGGGATGCCGCCCGCTATCAGCCCGTTCGCTCCGCCCGAGCCCTGCGCGAAGGGGTCGAAGACGACCGCGGGATCGACGCCGAACAGGATGTCTCCCGCCACTGCCGTGAACAGCGCGTCGCGGGGGCCGGTCTGCGCGGCGCCCTGACGGGGCGTGAAAAAGACGTCGATCTGTCCGTCAAGGACGACCCACAGATTCTCCGCGCCGTCGAGAAAGAACGGGGATCGTCCGGTCACGTCAAAAATCGCTCCCGTGCAGGGAGGTTCCGTTATCATGTTCGAAGCGGGTTTTTCCGGCATGCGCGCTCCTCTTCGCCCCGAGCCACGGGGCGGGAATCAGTTTTCGATCAGTTCGGCGTATCGCCCGGCGCGCGCCATGAGCGCGTCGTGCGTCCCGCGCTCGAGCACCCGGCCTCGTTCGAGCACGATGATTTCGTCGCAGTCGCGGATGGTGGAGAGCCGGTGCGCGACGATGAGACAGGTGCAGCCGCGCCTCCGGAGCGCCCGGTCGATGCGCTCCTCCATCGGCGGGTCGAGCGCGCTCGTCGCTTCGTCGAGGACGAGCAGCGACGGGTTTCGCACGAGCGATCGCGCGATCTCGAGCCGCTGCTTCTGGCCGCCGCTGAAGTTGCGTCCGTTCTCCTCGACGATGCTGTCGTAGCCGCCGCTCCGGGACGCGATCTCCTCGTGGATGTCCGCGTCGCGGGCGGCCTGGATGACCTGTTCGCGCGGGATCGTGTGGTCCCAGAGCGTGAGGTTGTCGAGGACGGTTCCCTCGCAGAGCATCAGGTCCTGATCCACGGAGGAGAGCGAGGCGCGAAGCAGTTCGCCGGGGATCTCCCCGATCGGGCGGCCGTCGAGCAGGATCCGTCCCGACCAGGGGACGAGCAGGCCGCTGATGAGCTTGGCGATCGTGGACTTTCCCGACGCCGAGGAGCCGACGAGGGCGACGCGCGAGCCCGGGACGAGCGTGAGCGAGAAGTCCTCGATGAGCGCGGGGGCGAGCGGCGCGTAGCCGAACGTGAGCCCTTCGATGTCGAGCCTGCCCGAGAGCCGGACCGCCGGGGCGCGTTTGAGGGCGCCGGTTTCGAGCGACGGGCGTTCGGGGGGGCACGGGTAGTTCCGGACGTCATCCAGACGCGCGACCGCGGCCTGCGCGTCCTGACAGGTGTTCCAGAGCTGCGCGAGGTTCGTCACGGGCGTCAGGGTCTGGAGCATGAGCGTCTGCGCCGCGAGCAGCATGCCGAGCGTCATCGTTCCGTCCATGACGTCGAGCCCTCCGATGTAGAGCACGAGAGCCATCGCGAGGCCCGTGACGGTCGGAAGCGCAGGCACGATCCACGCGTCGTAGGAGGCGAGCTCCATCGTGGCGTTTTCGAGTTTCGTCAGTTGCCCCGCGAGGCGGACGAACTGGTTGTTCTCCCCTCCGAACGACTTGATCGTCTCGATCACGCGAATGCCGCCGAGGGCGAGTCCCGCGAATTTTCCGGCCTCCATGCTCATGCGCTCGTTCAGGTCGGCCCTCCTGCGGCGGATCGCCGCGATGATGGCGGCGACCAGCGCCGAGGCCGCGAGCGCCGCGAGCGCCATGAACGGGCTGTACAGGACGAGCATGCATCCGAAGAAGACGGCCGTGATGCACTGCAGGAAGGCCCCCGAAAGCTCCCGGGTCAGTCGCTGCGCGACGAGGTCGTTCAGCGCGACGCGGTTTCCGAGTTCGCCCGCGTAGCGCTGCTGGAAAAAGGCGTACGGGAGCCGGAGGAGGTGCAGAAGGAACGCGCCGGATTGCGTGACGGACATGCACGCCTCCTGGTTCCGGAGCGCGGTGGTCTGGAGCCGCGCGAGCACGAACGCGAGCAGCGACGCTCCGGCCATGAACAGCGCGAGGGGCCGCATCCATTCGATCTGTCCGCCTGCGATGACGTCGTCGGCGAAAATCTGCCGGAACGCGGGTTCGAGCAGTCCCGGGATCACGAGCCCGAGGCCGGTGAGCAGTGCGAAGATCACGGCCGTCCTCGCGCCGGACAGGCGCGAGAGCAGCGGCTTCCACGGACTGCGGCGCACGCCGCCCGTTTCGAACTCCGGTCCCGGCGTGAGCGAGAGCGCGATGCCCGTGAACGATTCGTCCATCGTCCGCCGGTCGACGGAGCGGGGGCCCGTCGCGGGGTCGTTCAGGAAGTACCGGTCGTTCGATACGCCCTCGAGGACGAGGAAGTGGTTGAACTCCCAGAAGAGGATGACCGGCAGCG
>CALMZW010000149.1 GCA_937870605.1 uncultured Synergistaceae bacterium | reverse complement strand
CAGCCGTCGCCGCAGGCGTCATGCTTACCCTGCTCAGCTAGTCTCAGGCGAACGCCGATATTGGGAGTATAATGAAGAGCGTATCGACAGGGGCCATCCGGCCCCTGTGTTTTTTCACGAAACGGGGTGATCCCATGGTGTGCGACATTTCCGCCGAATCCGTCACGAACGTGATCCGCGAGATGTTTCTCGAGGCGAATACGGTCCTTCCCGAAGACATGCGCGCGCTGATCCGCCGGAGCGCCGCGGAGGAGCGTTCTCCGCTCGGCCGCTCCGTCCTTTCGGAAATACTCGGGAATATCGACCTCGCGGAGCGCGAGAAGACCCCCCTGTGTCAGGACTGCGGCATGGCGGTCGTGTTTCTGGATCTCGGGCAGGACGTCCATATCTGCGGCGGATCCCTCGAAGCGGCCGTAGACGAGGGGGTGCGGCAGGCGTACCGCGACGGCTATCTGCGCGCCTCGGTCGTGTCGGACCCGCTGTTCGACCGGAAGAATACGAAGGATAACACGCCGGCGATTCTGCATGTCCGTATCGTTCCGGGGCGCCGCATCCGGATCACAGCGGCGCCGAAGGGCTTCGGAAGCGAGAACATGAGCGCCCTCGCGATGCTGACGCCCGCCTCGGGGCGCGACGGAGTCGTTCGTTTCGTGACCGGCGCCGTCGAAAAGGCCGGTCCGAATCCGTGCCCTCCCATCGTGGTCGGCGTCGGGATCGGAGGCGATTTCGAAAGCGTCGCCCTGCTCGCGAAGCGCGCGCTGCTGCGTCCGGCGGGAACGCCGAATCCGGATCCGCGCTATGCGGCGCTCGAATCGGACATACTGAGGGCGGCGAATGAACTGGGGATCGGTCCCGCCGGGTACGGCGGCGATACGACGGCCCTCTCGGTCGCCGTCGAATACGCCCCGACGCACATCGCGGGATTGCCCGCGGCGGTGAATATCTGCTGCCATGCGAACAGGCACGTCGTTCGGGAGATCGGCGGAACGGAGGGAGACCGGTGAACGAGAATGCGACGGCGCTCCGCGCGCCGTTCGACGAAGGAACAGTGCGATCCCTGCATGCGGGGGACCGGGTGCTGCTGTCGGGAACGATCTATACCGCGCGGGATGCGGCGCACAGCCGGATGGACGAGGCGATCCGGGCGGGCGGGCCCCTTCCCTTTCCGCCGGAAGGCGCCGTGATCTTTTACGCCGGCCCCGCCCCCGCACGGCCGGGCTCGGTCATCGGCCCCATTGGGCCGACCACGAGCGGGCGCATGGACACCTATACGCCTGCGCTTCTGGAGCGCGGCGTGCGGGGAACGATCGGCAAGGGAAGCCGTTCGCGCGACGTTCTCGACGCGATGCGGCGATTCCCGGCCGTATATTTCGGCGCCACGGGGGGCGTTGCGTCCCTGATGGCGCGGTGCGTTCTCGAAGCGGAGCTGATCGCGTATGAAGACCTCGGCGCCGAAGCGATCCGCCGGCTCGTTGTTCGGGACCTGCCCCTCGTGGTCGCGGCGGACTGCTTCGGCGGGGATATGTACTCGCTCCGTTCGTATTCGCGCTAGTTGACGGGAAGGATCAGCGCAGGGCAGGACGTGTCCTCGACAAGCGCCTCTCCCGTGCTCCCGAGGACAATCTGCAGCAGCTCGCCCATCCGGGAGAGACCGATGACCAGCAGCGAGGGGTCGAGTTCCGCAATTTTCGGCGCGCATTCCACGGCGGGGTTCCCGCTCAGAATGACGCCTTCGGCCGGGATGTCCCAGGCGAGAACGTCCGCGAGGACGCGCTCCATCGCCTCGGATGCGGAGTTCACGAGATCCTGCGACGTTTCGGGCTCGTCCAGCCGGACGCAATGGAGCAGGGTGATCCGTTCCGGAACGCCCACGGATTCGAGAAGCTCCCGGAGTTGCGTCAGGATGGCGTACGTCCGCGTGAGCGTGAGGTCGACCGGGATGACGATGTGCGACAGAAGCGGGACGGGGGACGCGCCTGCGTCGCCCCGCAGAAGGAGCTGGGGAACCGTGAGCACCCGTACGAGCGGAATGAAGGATTCCTCCGGCCGTCCCGGAATGACGACGAGGGAGCATCCCTCTTCGCGCACCAGCTCCGGAAGCGCCTCCAGGATGTCTCCCGTCGCGACCGACACGCGATAGAAGCGGTCTTCCGGCAGAACGCGCAGGGCCATGTCGATCAGCGTGTTCTCCGTGGCCTGGACCAGTGAGGGAAGGTCGGCGGAAAACCCCGAGTCAACGACGTGGGCCAGCAGAAAATCGGCATCCATCCCTCTGAGCTGGAGGGACACCTGTTCGAGCGATTTTTCGGAGAATGCGTCCGTATCCGACAAAAAACAGATTCTGGTTGCCATGGAGCATCGCCTCCTGCGTGTTCTGTTTGTGTAGAACGATTTTCTTTTCGAGTATACTCCATAGTTGAACGGAAGCGAAAGAAGGAGGGAGCATTCCGGTGCAGCAGGACACGATATGGAACATCATCGGAGCGATCCGGCGTCTCATGGACGTCCTGCCGCACGGCGTGGCGCTCCGTTTCGGGGCGATGTGCGCGGGCCTTGCGGGAGCCATGAGCCGAAGGACGGTCGATCGCGCCGAGAGGAATTGCGTTCGCGCGATGCAGGTCGGCGTCACCCGCGCCCGTTCGATTGTCCGCGGGAGCTACGCGAATCTCGGACGATCGGTCGCCGAGTTCAGCCGGATGACGCGACATCCCGAAATCACGGACAACGTCGTGATCCATGGGGAGGAAAACCTGAGATCGGCGCTTGCGGCCGGGAAGGGGGCCATTCTCCTGTCCGCCCACATGGGGAACTGGGAGCTGGCTGCGGCGGCTCTGGCGAGGCGCGGCTTTCCCGTGAACGCGATCGGGGCCGACCAGCGTGACGAACGCGTGACGAAGCTCGTGACGGAGATCCGGGAGTCATGCGGCGTCCGGACTGTCAGCAAGGGGTTCGACCTGAAAGCGGCGTTCCGGTGTCTCAAATCCGGGGAAGCGCTTGCGGTTCTGATCGACCAGGACGCGAAAAGCCACGGAGTCGTGGCTCCGTTTCTCGGTCTTCCTGCGAGCACGCCGTATGGTCCGGTCAAGATGGCGCAACGTATCGGCAGTGCGGTGCTCCCCGTTTTCATGGTTCGCCGCGGAACGGGGGCATGCCATGATCTGAACATTCTCCCGCCGTTGGCGTTTTTGTGCGAGGACAATATGGAAATGAACGTGACGCTGTGCAATAATATATTAAGCGAGTGGATCCTGAAATATCCGGAGCAGTGGCTTTGGGTGACGGACCGATGGGCGTGGACGCTCGGAACGGCGCGTTCCTGACCGGCATCGACCCGGGGCGGGATAAATTCGGATTCGCCTTCGCGGACGAAAACGGATGTCTTCTGGCCTCGGGGATCGGACGAACGAAAGACGCGGGACTGTTTTTTCGTCTGCTTCGGGACGGTCGTTTCTGCGACCTGTCTCCCCTGTTTCTCGAGGGGAGCGCGAATGGACTGGGCACGTTGCGCCTCCCCGTGATATGCGGCGCGGGAACGGGACACGCCGTTCTGGTCGCTGCGGCGAAAGCGGAGGGGATTTTCGTGAAGCTCATTCCGGAATCCGGGACGACGCTTCGGGCTCGCAGCCTGTATTGGACGCTCCACCCGCCGGGAGGCTTGTGGCGAGTGGTTCCCGTTTCGATGAGAGTGCCTCCGCGCGATGTTGACGATCTTGCGGCCTGGGCCATTGTGAAGGAATCGATGCAAAGAGCGGCGGAGACGCCGGCAGGAATGGGGGATGCGGAGCATGGGAGCTGAAAAGATCGCCGCTTTGGTGAATACATTCGGCATGTCGCTCATTTCCGTGAGCAAAGAGATGGGGGTGCAGCTCTCCCTCGTAAAGTCCGAGGTCGCGCAGGGAGTCAACACGTCCGGGAGCTGCTGCGCCGCACTTGTTGGCGTCGTCGGCGGCGGATTGCAGGGAACGATCGTGGTCATGCTCGATGAGCCGGGCTTCGGCGCCGTTGTGACCGCGATGTCGGGAGGCATGATCCAGCCGAGCCTCGAGGACCCCGTGTCGATGAGCGTCATCGGAGAGCTGACGAACATGGTGAGCGGCCGCGCGCTCATTCAATCCTCCCTACAGGGGGTTGACGTCACGCCGCCGCAGATCATCACGGGAGCGGGCATACGGACGATACCGACGCAATCTCCCGGAATCCGGACCTTTACGCTCCCCTTCAGAGTCGCTCAGGGGGGAACCCTCTACCTGATCCTCTCCTTCCACGGATAGGAAGAGATACAAAGACATGATATAACGGGCGGATTCTCCCTTTGGGAAATTCCGCCCGTTTCGTTTCGTCCGCTATATGCAGATTTCGCCGGGAAACACCTAGTCTTTCAGTGTTTCTCCTTCCGTCGCCGCGACGACGGACGCCACGCAGATATCGCCGGTCACGTTGATGCTGGTCCGCGCCATGTCGAGAACCGCATCGATGCCCGCCACGAGCGCGACGCCCTCGATCGGGAGCCCTACGGCCGTCAGGACGAGCGTCAGCATGATGAGCCCCGCGCCGGGCACGCCGGCGGTTCCTATCGAAGCGAGGGTCGCCGTGAGCACGATGTTCGCCTGCGCCCCGAGGCTCAATGGGATTCCGTACGCCTGCGCGACGAAAAGGGCGCAGACGCCCTGGTACAGGGCCGTACCGTCCATGTTGATCGTCGCCCCGAGGGGAAGGACGAACGACGAGATCTTTTCGGAAATTCCCATGTTCTCCTTGGCGCAGCGCATGCTGATGGGGAGCGTTGCGGAGCTGGATCGCGTCACGAACGCCGTCAGCATCGCCTCCTTCGCTCCCGAGAAGAACCAGAGGGGCGAACGCCCCGCGAAGATCCGGACGAGCCCCGAGTACATGACGATCGCATGAAGAGCGCATCCCACGTAGACGGCGAAGATGACTTTCGCGAACGGAGCGAGAACGGAGATTCCGTATTTCGACACCGTCACCGCGATCAGCGCGAAGACGCCGTAGGGGGCGACCATCATGACGAGTCCCGTAAGCTTGTACATGGTCTCGGCCACTGCGTCGAAGAAGGCGACGACGGGCTTTCCCTTTTCTCCCGCGAGAATGGCGGAAATTCCGAAGAAAAGCGCGAAAACGATGAGCTGGAGCATGTTTCCGTCGACAATGGCTTTGAGCGGGTTTCCGGGGAAGAGGTCGAGAAGGACGTCGACAATGGCGGGAGCCGCTTTCGGCTGGGCCTTCGCGACATCGGTCAGCGCCATTCCGACGCCGGGCTGTATGAAGTTTCCGAGAACGAGTCCGATAACGATGGCGATTGCGGTTGTCGCGAGGTACAGGAATATGGTCTTGCCGCCGATGCGCCCGAGCGATCTGGGGTCGCCGATGGATGCCGTTCCGACGACGAGGCTTGAGAAAACGAGCGGGACGATGAGCATTTTCAGCAGGGTGATGAAGATCTTCCCGATGGGCTCCACGATTTTGATCGACGGTCCGACCATGGCGCCTGCGGCGATGCCGAGAACGAAGCCTATTGCGATTTGCCAGATGAGCGGAATGCCTTTCTTTTCTTCCAAAAGAATACACCTCCCATTGAAAGATGAAAGAAAAACTAACCGATGAGCCGGATATCATGGAACCATAGCACCCCTCCAGTCGATAAAACCATAATGCATTTAATAGGCAGTATAGCCCGAATCATCGGGGACGTCCACCAGGGGATGGAATCTTCTTGTGGTGACGGGGTGACTGGGATACAATGCCGCCATATACGATGAATTTCTCCGGACGCGAGAGAAATGTATGGAGGAAAGCGACCATGAAGAAGAAAATTGCCCGTTTCGTTTGCGCGTTCTGCCTGATGTTTCTGATGGCGGCGCACGCGCAGGCGGAGCACAAGGGCGGCATCGTGCTTGTCCTTTCCGGCGGGGCGATGCGCGGCCTCGCGCATATCGGCGTGCTGCAGGCGCTCGAAGAAAAAGGCATCCCGATCGTCGGCATCGTCGGGACGAGCATGGGATCGATCATCGGCGGACTCGCGGCGAGCGGGCACTCGCCCGAAGAGATTCTCGAGGTCGTCGAGACGCTCGATCTCGGAAACCTCATGTCGGAGCAGGCGACGCCCATATTCGTTCCGAGCGGCGATTCCGACGCGCGTCTGAACCAGATTCCGTGGGCGTATATGAACAAGAAGGGAAATGTGACCGGACCGCTCGGCGGGCTGACGGGCGTCAAGCTTCTCGAGAAGTTCGCCCAGCTCGCGTCGCGCGTGCAGATCGTGCATTTCGACGATTTGCCGATTCCGTTTGCGGCCGTCGCCACGGATCTCGAAACCGGAAAGAAGGTCGTCCTTCGCAGCGGCAGCCTCGCCTCGGCCATGCGCGCCTCGATGTCGATCCCGATCCTGTTCGAACCGTGGACTATCGGAGGAAAGCTCCTTGTCGACGGAGGGCTCGTCTCCAATCTTCCCGTTTTCACGGCAAAGGAGATCTTTCCCGGCTATCCCGTGGTCGCCGTGGACGTTACGAGTTCCCCCCGGTCGAAAGAGCAGCTTCACTCGATTCTGGATGTGATCGACCAGACGACGACGATCTTCACGGCTGCGAATGTCGCCGTCGAGAAAGGGGCAGCCGATGTCCTCATCACGCCGGACGTTCGCGGCGTCGCCATGTTCGATGCGAGGAGCGCCCGGCAGATCGTCGAAAACGGGCGGGCCGTCGCGATGGGACACATGCCGGAAATCGAACGGCGCATCGCCGCGGCTCCCGCGGCGCCGCATCGCCAGAAAAAACCCGTCCCCACAGTCTCGGACATCCGCTTTGAAGGCGTGTCGGCGAAAATGGCCGGAGCGTTGCGGGAAAAGTATTCCGAATGGATCGGCAAGCCCCCGAGCGAGGTCGACGTGATCCGGGCAGGGATGGAGCTCGGGAAGCGCAGCGATATTCAGGCGGTGGACTATTATCTCGAGAAGGAGAACGGCGGCACAGTCGTTGTCATGAAGATCCAGCGCAAACCGGATTACGAGATCAACGTCGGCGGATTCACGACGAACCTGCACCCGTATCGTTGGCTCTACGTGAACGGCGTCGCCCGGAATATCATCAACGAAGGCGATTTGTTCCGCACGACGCTCAAGATCGGCGAACAGTGGGGCGTCGAAGTCAGCTATCTGACGGATCCCGATGAGGGCCGGTCCTGGGAGATCCTTCTCTCCGGCCAGAGCTGGGAGGTCGCTCCGCAAAACGCGCACCTCCGGACGTGGGAGCGCTACGGCGCAGGGGTCGTCAAACGCTTCCGCGTCGGAGCCGCGAACGCCGGATTCGGGATCGCGGCGGAGAGCGTCCGGGAGCTCGGCGAGGTCACGACGGCGTGGGGGCCGTATGGATTCCTCACCTACAGCACGATGGACAGCGATACCGACCCGACGAAGGGAACGGCGATCCAGGCGAAGATCTGGTGGCCGGATTACGACGAAGTCCTCTACCGGTTGTCTTTCTTCCAGGCCGCGGAGCTTTCCGACAAGTGGCGTTTCTACCTGCGCGCCGGATTCGCGGAGGGCGACGAGAAGACCCCCGGGCACGCGGCGTATCTCGGCGCCGCCCAGGAGCTGTACAGCTATGCGGGGCGCCCGATCGAAGCCGAATTCATGGCGTGGTGGAACATCGCGTTCCGGCGCGTGTACCTCAAAAGCTGGTGGGGAAGCCTGATGGGAGAGATCTTCGGCGGGATGGGATACGCCTGGAACGACGAGGGCGATCGTGTCCGGAATCTCTGGGAGACCGGGATTTCCCTGTCCATTCCCGGAAAGTTTCTCGATGCGCGGCTGATGTTCCTCTATAATGACGAGAACGACTTCAAGATCGGGTTTTTCATAGGAACCCCGATGTGGGGACACTTTCCGCTCCCGTAGGTTCTCCGATCCGACAAAACCAGCCCCGGCCGGGGGCGGCGATTTCCGGCCATGCCCGGTGCAGCGCGGGCGGGAAGGATCGTTATGGCGCGAAATATCACA
>CALMZW010000148.1 GCA_937870605.1 uncultured Synergistaceae bacterium | reverse complement strand
CCGATACGGTTCGATTTGAATAGCCCCTGCGAGTATAGCATCCATGCGGTTCCAGGGCAATTTTTTTCTTTCACAAAGTTGTGTCATTCCCATGAACAATGTCCTGCATGACAGTTCCGGTTCCCCCAAGGCTTTCCCGGCTCCCTCTCTTCCTTGTGATTCATTATACTATGTTTGTTGTTTTTCAGTGAAACGCGGATTCGACGGGCCCGGAAACACCCCGTCGATTCCGCCTCTCGTTCCCGAACGATCCCGGCCGGCGACTAGGCGACGAGGCTCATGGTTCCGGGCGTCTTTCCCCAATAGTCCATGGTCAGGTTCCAGGGGTACAGCAATTTGTACAGGACAACGCTGTCCTTCGCGGGGTTGATGATGCTCGTCAGCGTGAACTCTATCCTCGCGAACGCTCCCTTTCCGATGTCTCCCCCGAAGACGCTCCGCTGCATCCAGTAGAGTTCTTTCGAGAGTTCCCTGTGGACCCTGACGTCTCTTTTGGCTTCAACATCATACACGATGATGCAGTTCAGGTTTTCGTCGAGGATCATGCGATGATGTCCACCCTTCCCTTGTCCCGTCCGAGAAGCTGCTTTCGCCAGGCGTTCGACGCTTCGGTCCATGCGAATACGAGCGAATCCTCTTCCGGATCGAGCATGGATGTCAGGTCCCTCGTGAGAATCCGCTTCTGCGTCTGGGACATCTCCCCCTCGAACGTGCTGTTCTGGATCCAGAACATCCGTTTGGAGAGCATCCGGTGGACCTTCTGCACTCTTTTGACGTTGACGTCATAGAACAACAGACAGTACATCCCCTTCTCCCCCTTTATTCGAGAGTCCAGTCGATCGTGCTCGCTCCGGCGAGAACGTCTTTCACGATTCGGTTCGCAAGGTTCGTCATCGCTCCCAAAAATCCGAGCGGCCATCCCTGCCGGTCACCGCTTTCTCCCGGTATCTTCTGCGCCATGACGTTCATCATCTTCCGCAGGGCTTTTCTGCCCTCTCCGTTCAGGTAGCACGCGCCCTGCTGTTCCGTCGTCAGAGCGGGCGTGAATGTTCCGTCTTCAACGAGTGTCCATATCGCGCAGTCGACGAGGAACGGCTTTATCGGTTCCGAGAAGTCCAATGCAAGCGAGTGACGCCCAACGCCAGGTTCGTGAAGAAATCCTACGGCCGGGTTCATTCCGGAGCCGGCGATCGGAGGAACACAGAGTCCGTAGACGATGCTGTTTCCGTAGGATATCGCCGCGTTCACCGGGTCTTTCGGCGGGCGCCGGTTTCTTCCGGAAAACCCGAGGCTTTCCGGAAGACGCTTTTGCAGCTCTTCATAAAACCGCCGGCTGGCCGATCCCTCGATTCCGCGAAGATCGTCGACATTCACGGCGGCGTTCGCGCTTTCGAGCGCGTTTCGCAATGTTTGCGCAAGCGCTGCGTTGTTCCATCTCGTGAATTGTATGTATTTCTGCAGGGCGACGATTTTTCCTCGAACGATCGCGCGCGCAAATCCCATCCGCATATATCCGGAGGCGCAAAGAACCTGACTG
>CALMZW010000147.1 GCA_937870605.1 uncultured Synergistaceae bacterium | reverse complement strand
CGCGTACAGTCTCAGGATTACGGAACTCGACCCGATCAGGTACGACCTTCTCTTTGAGCGATTTCTCAATCCGGAACGGATCAGCATGCCCGATATCGATACCGACGTTTCGGACAGGGGGCGCGACGAACTGTTGAAGTCCATCGTCCAGAAATACGGCAAGGATCACGTTTCCCAGATCATCACATTCGGCCGTATGAAGAGCAAGAATGCGATTCTCGATGTCGGCCGCGCGCTGGGCATCCCGCTCGCAGATGTGCGAAAGGTCTCGAATGCCATTCCTCCGACCGCGGAAAGCATACAGGAGTCCGTTACGACTTCGAAGGATCTTCAGGAAATGCGAAAATCCGACCCCCGGATCGCGCGTCTCCTTGACAGCGCGTCGCATATTGAAGGGTTGGCCCGCCATTGCTCGCAGCATGCCGCAGGCGTGGTGATCACTCCCGTTCCGCTGACGGATCTGGTTCCGATCCAGAGAATCCGGGAGAGCGAAGATCAGGTCGTCACGCAGTATTCCATGGAACCGGTCGAGAAACTTGGACTGGTCAAGATGGACTTTCTGGGGCTCAAGACGCTTTCCGTCCTTGAAGAAGCTCTCGAGAACATTCGCGAAAACGAGAAGATGTGTCCGAGTCTGGAACATATTCCGCTCGACGATCAGAAAACGTACACGATGCTTCAGGACGGGGATACGCTCGGCGTGTTCCAGCTGGAATCATCGGGAATGCGAAGGCTTCTCCGAAAATTGCGCCCGGACTGTTTCGAGGATCTTGTAGCCGTGCTCGCGCTCTATCGTCCCGGACCGCTCGGAAGCGGCATGGTGGACCAATATGTGGAACGAAAGCACGGACGGTCGCGCGTGGAGTATCTCCACCCGTGCCTTGAACCCGTTCTTCGAGAAACCTATGGCGTCGTCCTCTATCAGGAGCAGGTCATGCAGTGTGCTGCGACCATGGCCGGATACTCTCTCGGCGAAGCGGATCTTCTGCGCCGCGCGATGGGAAAGAAAAAGGTCGAAGTCATGGAACAGCAACGGACAAAATTCGTTTCCGGGGCTTTGGAACGGGGCGTTGAAAAGAAGAAAGCCGAGGAAATCTTCGATATCATTCAGGAATTTGCGGGCTACGGCTTCAACAAATCGCACAGCGCCGCATATGCGCTGATCAGCTATCATACGGCGTTTCTCAAGGCCAATTTCCCCTCCGAATTCATGGCGGCCTACCTCTCGAGCCAGATAGCTTCGAAAAAGGAAGTCAAGGCGGAGTACGTCCGCGAGGTTCGCGAATCAGGCATTCCTGTTCTGCCCCCCGACATCAACTCGTCACTGTCCCGTTTTACGGCAGTCGGCGATATTGTCCGTTTCGGACTTGGAGGCGTCGACAAGGTCGGCGCGGGGGCCGTGGAGTCGATTATCGAATCGCGCCGGAGCAAAGGACCGTTCACCTCGTTATGGGACTTTATTTCCAGGGTCGATCTGCGTCTCGTCAACAAGGCAGTGATGGAAAATCTGATCCGGGCGGGAGCGTTCGAATCAATCCACCAAAACAGACGCTCCCTGATCGATGCGCTTCCCGATTTCATTTCGATGGCGCAACGATGTGTCGAGGATGTGAACCAATGTTCGCTCTTCGGGGGGAACGCAGACGATTCCCCTCCGCCGGAGCCTGATCTTCCCGAGGCGGAAGAGTGCTCTCAGCGTGAGCGGCTCGAAATGGAAAAGGACGTTATGGGGCTGTATATTTCGGGGCACCCCTTCGAGCACGTCGCACCGAGGATCGCGCGATTTGCGACGTGTCGCATCGGCGAGGTGGGACGATGGAGCGGACGAAAAACGATGCCGTGCGTGGGGGGCATCGTCATCGGCATGAAGGAGCGCTTCACCAAAAGCGGAGACCCGATGGGGATACTTGAACTGGAAGACGACTCGAACAAGATCGAGGCCGTCTGTTTCCCGAAGATCTGGCCGGGCGTGAAGAGTGCGGTGCATGAGGGCGATGTGTGCCTTGTCCGGGGTTCTCTCGACGAACGGGGAAACGGAAGCATTATCGTAAAGGATATTTCTTCGCTCGATGAGAAGGAGCAGAACACAACGCCGATGACGAAGATTTCGATCGATGCGAACCAGCTTGCTGCGGTTTCCATGAAGCAGCTGTACCGGGTTTTGCGAAGCCATCCGGGAAGATCTCCGATTATGATGGAATTTACGCGGCCGGAAGAGACCGTGCGACTGTTTCAGCAGGATATTTGCGTCACTCCGGATTCGGAACTGCAACATTCTCTGGCGTCATTGCTTTCTGAAGCCGCCTTTGAGATCCATGTCTGAACGGAAAGAAAGAGAGTTGAATCATCATGAATAAAGTCAAAATAGTCTGTACAGTCGGGCCCGCCTGTTCCACATTCGATATCCTGAAAGACATGGCGGACGCCGGGATGAGTGTCGCTCGTTTCAACTTCAGTCACGGCAGACACGAAGAGCACTTGACCCGACTGAAGCTTGTCCGGGAGGTCGAACGCGCGATTGCGAGACCTATCGCGACGCTTCTTGATACGAAAGGGCCGGAGATTCGGACCGGGGAGCTCGAAAACGCCCCCGTCAGGCTTGAGCAGGGACGGACGATAGTCCTGACAACCCGGCCGATCGTCGGGAACGCTTCAGAAGTGTTCGTATCCTACAGCCTTTTCCCGCATGAGCTCAAACCGGGGCAGGACGTGTTCATAGACGACGGAACGATACAACTCAAGGTTAAAGAAATTCTGGGCGAGGACGTCTGTTGTTCGATTATTGTCGGTGGAATGCTCAGCAATCGCAAAGGGGTCAATATTCCCGGAGCTGATATCTCTCTGCCGGCGCTTTCGGAGAAAGATATCGAGGATATCAGCTGGGGAATCCGAAATGATCTTGATTATCTTGCCGTCTCTTTCGTCAAGAACAGGGAGGATATCGTCAATGTGCGTCGTGTTCTTGAAGAACGCGGCGGCGCGATGAAGATCATAGCGAAGATTGAAACGAGACAGGCGGTCGAGCAAATCGAGGATATCATCGAGGTCGTCGACGGGATGATGATCGCACGCGGAGATCTAGGCGTGGAAATCGCCACGGAGCAGGTGCCGCTTGTCCAGAAGCGGATTGTCGATCTGTGCCGCGCAAAGGGGAAAGCGGTCATCGTCGCCACACAGATGCTCGATTCGATGATCCGGAACCCCCGTCCCACGAGGGCGGAGGCCAGCGACGTCGCAAACGCGGTTCTGGACGGGACAGACGCCGTCATGCTTTCCGGAGAGACCGCAAACGGCGCGTATCCCGTCCAATCCGTCGAGACAATGCGGCGGATTGTCGAGCGCGCGGAATCCGAGTTCGAAAAATGGCAACGGCCGCTTCACAGCATTGCCAAGGTTTCCGGGATTCCCGACGCTGTCAGCGGCGCCGCAGTTTCCGTCGCCCGGGACATGAAGGCCTCTACGATCATTTCCATGACGAGCAGCGGAGGTACGGCCAAGATGGTGAGCCGGCACAGACCTCCGTGCGAAATCATCGGATTGACGCCTTCAATGCGCACCTGGAGAGAGCTCGCTCTCTACTGGGCCGTAGTCCCCATCAAATGCGGACAGATTTTCGACGAATGCGACGCCGTCGGAGAGGCGATAAAAACGGTCCTTGCCGAAGGGGCGATCGACGAGGGCGAACTGGTCGTGGTGACTGCGGGAATGCCGCTCGGAACCCCCGGGTCGACGAATATGCTCCAGGTGCAGACGGTGGGCAAAATCCTCGCACGCGGACTTTCCCTGCTGAAAAAGGAAGCCTCCGGTCGTGTGGTCGTTGCGAAAAACGGCCGGGATGCAGAGGAAAAAATGCACCCGGGAGCCGTTCTTGTCGCGCATTCCACAGACATTGAATACATCGGAGCCATGCAGAAGGCGGCAGCCATCATAACGGAAACAGGCGGATTGACCTCCCACGCTGCTGTCGTCTCACTGGAGCTGGGCATCCCGTGTATCGTAAGCGTGGACCGCGCAATGTCGATCCTGCGGGACGGAATGATCGTTACGGCGGACGGGACTCGAGGGCTCATCTATCAGGGAAGCGTCCGTCTCGGATCCGGAGAATGACATCTTTCTTCCCGGAGTCCTGGCGAAAATCCCCGATCCCTTCGTGGAGCGAATTGTCGAGCGACGCGCCGAGAGTGGGCGCTGTGCTGGTTCCGTTCTTTCGTTTTCCCGAAGACAAATACCGCGTTCTCTTTCTTCGCCGCTCACCGGAGATGACGCATCATGCCGGCGAAATTTGTTTCCCGGGCGGAGAGCGGGAAGCCGGTGACGATACTCCCTGGAGCACCGCACTGCGAGAAGCGTACGAGGAAATCCTGCTCGACCCCATGAGCGTGACGCCCGTGCGCCTCTTGCCGGTTGTTCATGCCGCCGTAAGCGGTTTCGACGTGTATCCCGTCCTCGGGATCGTCGATAGTGTGGCGTCGAGCGCGAATCTTCGCCCCAACGAAGCGGAGATCGTTTCGTATTGTCTTGCCGATACCGAAATATTCGAGCGCACCCCCTCGATCCGGACGTACGAATACCAGGGACGTTCAGCGCATTCGCCCGAGTATGTGCTTGAAGACGATTGCGTCGTATGGGGCGTCACGGGAAAGATCATCGCCGATGTCTTTGAGGGACTGAAACGGGAAAGAACACGACGATGACGCTCCTTGGCGCGCACATTTCCGTCGCCGGCGGGTTGGAAAAGGCGTTCGATCGCGGAGAATCCCTTGGATGCGCGGCGATCCAGATCTTCACAAAGAACCAGCTGCAATGGAGAAGCGCTCCGCTCCCGGCAGGAGTCTGCGAGAGATTCCTTCGAAGATGGAGCGAAAGTCCCATTCAGAAAGTCGCGGCGCACGCGTCGTATCTCATCAATCTCGCGGCGCCCGGAACGCTGGGGGAAAAAAGTTCTCTTTCCCTGCAGGACGAAATCGAGCGCTGTGATTCCCTCGGAATCACAGAGATTGTCGTGCATCCCGGTTCCGCAAAGGAGAACCCCGTCGAGGAAGCGTTACGGCTTGTCACGGGGCGTCTTCGCTCCGTGCTGGAACGGACGGAAGGGAAGAGAGTCCGGATCCTTCTTGAAACCATGGCGGGGCAAGGAGCGTTTCTGGGTGCGAAGCTCGAAGAAATTGCGATGCTTGTCGAAGGGACTGATTGGGACGACCGGATAGGAATCTGTCTCGATACGTGCCACCTCTTCGCCGCCGGGTACGACTTCCGGTCGCCTGAGGCCTACGAGCGGCTTATACTCTCCGTGGACAGGCTGGTCGGACTTGAGCGGATCGGCTGCATTCACCTCAATGACAGCGTTCATGCGCGGGGACGTCGATTGGATCGCCACAGCCATCTCGGAGATGGCGAAATCGGACTGTCGCCCTTCGGATACTTCGTTACCGATGAGCGCTTTTCCTTCGTTCCGTGTATTCTGGAGACGCCTCTTGAAGGAATCGGCCATGGAGGCGATCTTGCCCTTCTCAGAAAACTCCAGGGGGGAGACGAATGAAAGAAAATGATTTTCCCCGTTTGGTCGTGTTCCGGGATCGCATCGTCGAAAACACCAGAAGAGTTGTCGACCTGTGCCGGAGATCCGGCGTGACCGTAACCGGAGTGACAAAAGGAGTCTGCGCCCATCCATGCGTCGTGAACGCCATGCTGGAGGGCGGATGTTCCTGGTTGGCGGACAGCAGGATCGAAAACGTCATGCTTCTGAAAAAGTGCGTTCCCTCAGCTCCCGTATTGCTTTTGCGCATTCCGATGCCTGGTGAGATCCGGAAAGTGGTGGCGCACGCGGATTGTTGCGCCGTATCCATGACGGAAACGCTTCTGCTGATTCAGAGAGAATGCGAACGAACCGATAGAGTGTATTCCGTACTCCTCATGTTCGATCTCGGGGATTTGCGCGAAGGCTTCTGGCCCGATGAAGTCGACTCCATTTCCGCGACGCTCCGGTCATGCCCCCGTGTTCGCGCGGCGGGCGTCGGCGTGAATTTCGGCTGTTTCGGCGGTACGATTCCTTCGGTGCGCGCCCTCGAAGAACTCGTTCGCATCCGAGACAGTCTGGAAACGATTCTGGATGTTCCGATCCCGATGATATCGGGGGGGGCCACCTCGTCGCTTTCTCTTCTCGAAAAGGGGCTTCTGCCGAAGGGAGTCAACAACCTCAGGATTGGCGAAGGAATTCTCCTTGGACACGACGTTACGCGAATGCAGAACATCCCATACCTCTACCGGGCAACAATGGAGCTGGAAGCAAAAATAGTCGAAATACGCAAAAAACCCTCTGTTCCGATTGGCGAAATTGCATACGACGCTTTTGGCCGCACGCCTGTTTTTACGGATCGCGGGGTTCGTCTGCGGGCGATCGCCGCAATTGGAAAACAGGATGTGGATATCGAAGGATTGAAGCCATGCGACCCGGGAGTGATCGTTCTTGGGGCGTCAAGTGATCACCTCGTTCTCGATGTCGATGATATGCTTGTCCCTCCAGGAATCGGCGCTACGCTTCGTTTTTCGCTGAATTATTCCGCTATGCTCGATCTGGCCACGTCTCCGTATGTTCCTATGGAAATTATGTGACGAGGGGGGACGTCATGTTCGGCATTTTTCTGTGGCATGATTTTCTCGATATAGCGATCGTCTCCTTTATCATTTACCGTTTGCTTCTGCTGCTTGTCGGGACGCGTGCGATGCAACTCGTCAAGGGGCTTATCATCATCGCTTTTCTGACGGTCGGTTCCAGGATTATGGACATGAGAACGCTCTCCTGGTTTATGGGAGAGGCTCTCGGAGTATTGCTGATAGCGATTCCGATCGTGTTTCAGCCGGAATTGAGGAAGATGCTCGAAGAACTCGGCCGCGGCAATATCTGGCGTCGCGGGAGATCCCAGATGCGGGCCGAGTTTTTGAGTCAGGAAATTCTTCGCGCCCTGGTCTCGATGAAGACGCAGAATGTTGGAGCGCTCGTCGTGCTTCAGCGGAATACCGGGCTGAAGGATTTCTGGAGAACCGCAGTGGTTTTAAACTCGGAGATAACGCAGGAGCTTCTTTCCACGATCTTCTACCCTGGGACCCCCCTTCACGACGGCGCCGTCATCATTGACAGGGATATCCTCGTAGCAGCGGCGTGCTATCTTCCTCTGACGGACAATACCGACATCGCGCGTTGGATGGGGACGCGTCATCGGGCAGCTCTCGGCGTGACCGAGGTGTCCGACGCCATGGCGCTGGTCGTCTCTGAAGAACGAGGGGAGATCGCGCTCACGATCAACGGCCACCTGTCGCGCAATCTCAAGGATGCACAGGTCCACAAGCTGTTGCTGCACTATTTCGGGGCGGAAGAACCCATGAAGACTTCCTTCTGGAAACGCATTTCCGACAGTGTGAATGCGTTCTGGACGAAGGAATAGGAGGATATTATGGGAGAAAGAATGAAAAAAATCGACGATCTTTTGACGTCTCCCATGTTCCTGCGCATTATCTCTGTCCTTATCGCGTTTTTCCTGTGGTTCCATGTAGGCGCCGATGACGCAGTGGAATCCGTAAAAACGTTGCGATGCAAGGTGGAATACCTCAATCTTCCTCCTCAGACGGTATTGAAAGCCGAAATCGATGAGGTGGACGTTCATGTCGCGGGTTCCAGAACCGTGATAGCAACGCTCGGATCGGGAGCCGTAACGTGCGAGGTAGACACGCGGGGGCTATCCGTGGGAAAATACCAGCTTGCCGTGCGTGCTATCCTTCCGAAGGACGTGAAGCTTGTCGATATCTCTCCTTCCCAGGTCGCCTTTGAAATGATCCGGTTTGTGGACAGACTCGTTCCGGTGGAAATCGACGTTCAGAACGGTCTTCCGTCAGGAGTGTATCTCGAATCGGTGGAGATCGTTCCGAAAGATGTCACAGTCCGGGGCGTCGAAAAAGATCTTGCGAAGGTCGGCGCTGCGAAGGTTCGCCCGACGCTGGAACAGTTACAGGGCGGGGGCGAGTTGTTGCTCCCGGTGGAGATAGAGAAGTCAGAAGAATTTGAAAAAGAAGTGACAATGGAACCGAAAAAAATAAAATTACGGGGAGTGCTTGTCAAGGGCATTCCTCAAAAAGCATTCCCGATTCATGCCAATATTTCGGGAAAGCCGGTTGATGACTTCGATATCCGTGCAATAGCAGTCGAGCCGACAGAGGCGATGGTTCAGGGGCCGTATGCGAAGCTGGACGGCCTGAAGACCGTTGAGACCGAATTGATCGATATCAACGGAATTACCGGGGATCAGGAGTACCGGATCGGTTTTGCCGGGTTGAACGACGAGGCGCTTCGCGTAATCGCTCCCGAAACCGTGCGTGTTTCCGTTGCGCTGAAACAGAGGACGACATCCCGTTCCTTCTCGAAAGTTGCTGTCGGAATCGAGGGGAAGAGCGTCTACCCTGCATGGTCCGTCGATCCGTCGTTTGTCAACGTCACGGTCGAAGGAACGCCTTCGGATCTGGCTGCGCTCGAAAGCGCCGATAGTCCTTTCCGGGCCGTCGTCAACGTAACGAACGTGATTTCCAGGAAGCTTCTTGTCCCGGTTCTGATTCGCAATATCGCTTCGAAAAAGGTACGGATTCTCCGGGTGGAGCCACGAAACGTGACTGTAACGGCTATGGTCGATTGATGTATTCGCAGGAAGGTGAGGCGCACAATGGAATGTGAAAAGAAGATCCGCTGCCTGTTCGGAACCGACGGAGTAAGGGACGTTGCGAACAAGGGGCTGATGACGCCGGAACTGGCGCTTCGTCTCGGGCGTTCCTACGTGCTTTACCTGACGGAACGCGGCGCTCCGAGACCGCGTGTCGTTGTCGGACGGGACACCAGAAGGTCCGGCGTTATGATCGAAGCGGCTGTTATCGCCGGAATGATGTCCGCCGGGGCGCATGTTCTGACTGCGGGTGTCATACCCACTCCCGGAGTCAGCTTCCTTGTGCGGGATCACAGCGCGAACGGAGGCTGCATCATCAGCGCGTCTCACAATCCCGCAGAATACAACGGGATAAAGTTTCTCGACGGAGACGGATGCAAGCTTGCTGACGACGCCGAGGCCTCAATTGAGGAGTATCTCGGGGATAATCTCATAGACGATTGGCGACCGACGGGAGCTTCGGTCGGCGTTTCGGAAGACGTGTCCTCCGGAGGAGCCGATTACTCGCGATGGATCATGACACTTCTGCACGACAGAGATCTTCCGGGGAAAAACGTCGTAGTCGATTGCGCGAACGGCGCAGCCGTATCGGTTTTCTCGAAACTATCGGGGAGTCTGCCCGGCTGGAGCTTTATCGGAATGAAGCCGGACGGACTGAACATCAACGACGGCTTCGGCGTCATGCACATGGCTTCGCTCTCCGGGGAGGTCCTGGCGAGAAACGCCTCGTTCGGAATAGCCTACGACGGCGACGCCGATCGTGTTCTCTGTGTCGATGGAAAAGGCCGGATGATCGACGGGGACATCATGCTCTGGGTTCTTGGTCGGTGGATGTCCCGGCGCGGAACGCTCGGGAGCGGAGTCGTCGCCACGGTCATGAGCAATATGGCGCTTGAGGAACACCTTTCCTCGGAAGGAATCCGTGTTTTCCGTTGTCCGGTCGGAGACCGATACGTCATGGAGACGATGAAGCAACAGACGGCGTCTTTGGGCGGAGAGCAGTCGGGTCACATCATCCTGTCGGAATATGTCAAGACGGGGGACGGTCTGTGTACGGGCTTTCTTTTCCTGCGCGCCTGCATGGAACTCGGAGAGGATATTTCAACGCTGACGGATCGCTTCGGTCGCTACCCTCAATTGTTGCGAAATGTGGAAATATCCGGAGGTTCGAAAATCGGAGCCGAGGAACTGCGCGAGCTTTCAGAGACCGCGACGGAGATGCTTGGAGAGGAGGGGCGCGTTCTCATTCGCCCTTCAGGAACGGAACCTTTGCTCAGGGTTCTCGTTGAAGCGAAGGATCCCGTGCGCATGCAGGAAGTTTCGGATACCATTCTTGAACGAATTCGCACAACGAATTTCAGATCGCCAACCGCTACCCGACAGGGAGGTTTTTGAGGCTGTGAACGTGCTATCGCTCAATATGAAAGCGCCTGTCACCAAATGTCTGTTCCCCGCGGCCGGGTTGGGGACCCGTTTTCTTCCTGCAACCAAGGAAACGCCGAAAGAAATGCTTCCCCTCGTGGATAGGCCGATCATCGCCTACGGAGTCGAAGAGGCCGTGGCGTCGGGGTGTGCGGACGTCATTATCATTACCGGTCGGACGAAAAGATCGATGGAAGATTATTTCGACCGTTCCTGGGAGCTTGAAGCGATGCTTCGTCAGCGCGGGAAGGATGATCTTCTGGCGATCGTCCGCAACGTCTCCGAAGGAAAAAAGATCGTCTTTGCGCGTCAGCCGGAACCACTGGGACTGGGGCACGCGGTGAATTGCGGAGAACCCTTTTGTCGGAACGACTTCTTCGGCGTTATTCTGCCCGATGATGTCATGATCGGGGAACCGCCCGTCCTGTCGCAGCTCATTGCAGTACATGACAGGCTTGGCGGCAGCGTCATCGCTCTCGAGGAGGTCTCGCAGCAGGACACGTCACGATATGGAATCGTCGCGGCGGAATCTGTCGGCGAGGGGGTTTACCGGATTCACGACCTTGTCGAAAAGCCGGGGCCGCAAAACGCGCCGAGCCGGCTGGCGATCATGGGACGATATATCCTTTCGCCTTCCATTTTCCCCATGATCGAGCAGGTTCAGCCCGGAGCGGGCGGTGAAATTCAATTGACGGACGCGATTCGTTTGCTCTCGGATCGGGAACCTGTCTGGGGAGTCGTCTATTCGGGAACGAGGCTCGATTGTGGAACGCAATCCGGATGGCTCTATGCAAATGTGCGGATGGCGATGAAGGATCCCGTGTTGCGAAAGGTGATCGAAAACGCGATTTCCTGAAAGGAGGTGATGTGCGGGAAGGAAAGCTGCGTTCAGGGGAAGCGCCAGGACTGGTTTTTTCCCAGTTGACGAGGACGAGGGAGAATCGAATATTCGGCGGATGCCCTCGGGGTGCGGAACACACCCGTAAAGCCTGAAGCCCGAAAGACGGGGAGTGATTCCCGGGACAAGGGACGGCGGTTCCGTGTGCGATTAAAAAGGCGGTGCGGAAGACACCATGTGCGGCATTGTTGGCTACGTGGGGTTCAGAGTTGCTGTTGACGTTCTTCTTGACGGAATGAAACGGCTTGAATACCGGGGATATGATTCGGCCGGGGTCGCGGTTTCCGATGAAGAAGGGCTCAAGGTCGTCAAAGAGGTTGGCAAAGTCGCCGACCTCGAGAAAGTGCTCCTGAACGAGAATATGACCGGAACGAGAGGAATAGGACATACGCGCTGGGCGACGCACGGAGGCGTGTCCGTCGTCAACGCGCATCCGCATTGCGATCAATGCCGGAAAGTCGTTCTGGTCCACAACGGGATCATCGAAAATTTCCAGAAGATCAAGGGAGAACTTTCGGACGAGGGCGTCAATTTCCTTTCCCAGACGGACACAGAGGTGGCCGCGCAACTTCTTTCACGCATGTTCGAAGGAGACCCGATAGAAGCGCTTGTCCGGTTGAACCGGCGCCTCGACGGGTCCTTCGCTCTGGCTATCATCATGAACGACGTTCCCGACAAGATTTATTGCATTCGCAGAGGATCTCCTCTTGTCTTGGGAAGCGGGAAGGGCGAGGCGTTCTGCGCGTCGGACGTTCCCGCACTCCTGCCGTACACCCAGGATGTCTGCTATCTCGAGGACGGCGACATCGCGGAACTCGGCACAGAGGAAATTCGGGTTTTCGACGGGAACGGCATCCGAAAGACACCGCGGAGAACCCATATCGACTGGGATATCACGATGGTCGATAAATGCGGCTATCCGCATTTTATGCTGAAAGAGATGAACGAACAGAGCCTCGTTCTGCGAAACGGACTTGAAGGACGGATGCAGGAAGGCGTCTTCGATCTCTCTCGGGAGATCGGCTTGTCCCATTCGGATGTTTTGTCCCTGAACCGTGTGCATTTCGTCGCCTGCGGATCGTCGTATTATGCCGCGCTGGCGGCGGAGCGGCTTCTCGAGAAGGTGACGGATTTCGATATCCGCGTGGATGTCTCATCCGAATACCGATACAGAAGTTTCCCGATGGATGAAAGGACCCTCGCGGTTTTCGTTTCGCAATCCGGCGAGACGGCCGACACGCTGGCCGCTGTCCGGAAAGCCCGCTCACAAGGAGCGAGAACCCTCGCGATTACGAATGTTCCGGGATCCACGATTACGCGTGAAGTGCGGGACGTTCTTCTTCTGAAGGCGGGGCCGGAAATAGGCGTCGCGGCCACGAAGACATTCATGGCCCAGATGACGACGCTCTCGATTCTTTCGCTGTACCTGGCCCGCCACAAGGGGACATGTTCCGCGCAGGAGCAGGAGGAATACGCCGACGCTTTCAAAATCCTGCCGTACAAGGTGGAAAGCGTCCTTCAGACATATCCGCGTATTCAGGCGCTCGCGCAAAAATATTCTTCCGCGCGAGATTTCCTCTTTCTCGGGCGGGGGGCATCCTTCCCGATCGCACTCGAGGGAGCCCTCAAGCTGAAGGAAATTTCATATATTCATGCTGAAGC
>CALMZW010000146.1 GCA_937870605.1 uncultured Synergistaceae bacterium | reverse complement strand
GAAAGCCCGTGGGGGTTCTCGGTTCTCTTCGGGGCCGTGATTTTCGCAAGCTTTGTCGGCATCGAACGATTCTGGTGCCGCTACCTCTGTCCCCTCGGAGGCGTTCTTGCGATTATCCAGAAGCTGAGCCTCGTGAAGATCCGGCGGAACGAAGCCCGCTGCGTCAACTGTCATGCCTGCGGCCGCGCATGTCCCGTCGGACTCGATCCCGAGTCTGTTCCGGTCGTGACGAGCGCCGAATGCCTGGCGTGCGGACAGTGCGCCGAACGTTGCGCCGTCCCGGATACGCTGCGCTTCGGGACCGCCCGGAGCGGCCATTCGGTCGTTTTCGTCGGACTTCTCGGCGTCGCGCTGTTTCTCGGCGTCTGGGGAGGCGCGAGGGCGACGGGGCTTTGGGCGACCTACGCATCGCCGAAGACGACGCAGAGCGCCCCGGCGGATTCGATCTTCGGATGGATGACCATCGCACAGGCCGCGAAGGCCGTGAAGCTGCCCGAAGACGTCTTCATTTCGGCCGCGGGGCTTCCGGAGTCCGTGTCCCGGGATGTTTCGATCAAGAAGTTGCCGGGAGTCAACGACGAAAAGATCCGGGAGTCGGTCGGCGACTATCTGAAACGAACGGGCGCACAGAACACGAACCCGTAACACCGGGGTTTCTTCTTTCCGGATGTTTGATGTATAATACCCATATAGAGTAATTTCGTGGTGTAAAAGGAGGGATTCCACATGCAGGAGGGAAAGGCGAGTTGCGAGCGGCCGGCGGCGGTCGTCGCCGCGATGGAGAGCGCCGAAACGGGCGCTCGGGAAGAACCGAAGAAGGAGGCGAAGGGAATGACGATCATGGTCGGAAGAAAGGCTCCGGATTTCACGGCGCCTGCGTACCACAAGGGAAGCTTTGTCCCCGTGTCGCTGTCATCGTTCCTTGGAAAGTGGGTTGTCGTCTGCTTCTACCCCGGGGACTTCAGCTTCGTCTGAGCGACGGAAGTATCGGCGGTCGCCGATAAATATTCCGAGTTCCAGGCGCTGGGAGTCGAAGTGATTTCCATCAGTGTCGACAGCCAGTTCGTTCACAAGGTATGGAACGATGTCGAACTGTCGAAGATGGTCGACGGCGGCGTTCCGTTCGCGATGGGCTCTGACGGCGGCGGAGCGATCGGGCGCGCGTACGGCGTGTACGATGAAGTCGCCGGTGTCGATGTCAGGGGACGATTCATCATCGACCCCGACGGAGTGATCCAGGGCATGGAAGTCCTGACGCCTCCCGTAGGGCGCAACGTCGACGAGACGCTGCGGCAGATTCAGGCCTTCCAGCACGTTCGCAACACCAAGGGCGGAGAGGTGACGCCTTCGGGTTGGAAACCGGGCGGCAAGGTCCTGAAGCCGGGGATCGGACTCGTGGGCAACGTCTGGAAAGAGTGGAATCCCAAAGACGTGTACGGCAAGCGCTGATGTGTAAGAAGGGGCCTCTTCGGGCCCCCTTTGCGTATTCAGGAACAATCGGAGCAACGCGGAGAAGAGAGGTGAAGGTGATGGCTGACCGAAAAGATCAATTATGGAACCCGTATGTCTCCGGCGCGCTTGCAGGGCTGCTCTCGGTCGCATCGGTCGCGTTTGCGGGCAAGTATCTTGGAGCGTCGACGACCTTTGTCCGGGCTGCGGGGTATGTGGAAAAAGCCTTCGGCCCCGAGCGCGTCGCCCAGATGGCGTACTTCATGAAGGAAGCGCCGAAGATCGACTGGCAGTTTATGTTCGTGATCGGCATCTTCATCGGGGCGCTCGCTGCGGCCTTGCTGTCCGGAACGTTTTCGTTGCGTTTCGTTCCGGATATGTGGAGGGGACGGTTCGGTCCGGGCATAGGCAAGAGAGGCGTCGCCGCGTTTGTCGGCGGCATTGTCGCGATGATCGGCGCGCGCCTTGCGGACGGCTGACCGAGCGGTCACGGGCTGAGCGGGTCGCTTCAGCTTGCGGTCAGCGGATTTATCGCGCTCGCGATGTTTTTCATCGTCGGCGTTCTTGTAGCCGGGATGCTGTACGGAGGTGACGAGGCATGAGTCACGATATGATCATGGGGCTCGTTACGGGAATCGTCTTCGGCGTCCTGTTGCAGCGCGCCGGTGTGATCCGCTACGACAAACAGCTCGCCGCGCTTCGGCTCCGGGACATGACGATCCTCAAGTTCATGCTCTCTACGATCTGCGTCGCGATGATCGGGACGTATCTTCTCGTCGACCTCGGCATGGCGAAACTGTCGATAAAGCCGACGATTCTCGGAGGCGTGGTCATCGGCGGCGCGCTCTTCGGCGTCGGATGGGCGATTTTCGGGTACTGTCCCGGAACGGCGATGGGGGCTCTCGGCGAAGGGCGGCTCGACACGGTCTTCGGTCTTGCCGGGATGCTTGTCGGGGCGGGAATCTATGCGGAAATCTACCCGCTCATGAAGAATACGGTCCTCACCTGGGGCGACTACGGAAAGATCACGATTCCGCAGGTTCTTGGCGTCAATCACTGGATCGTCATCGCGGTCTTCGTGGCGGGAACGCTCGCGCTCTTCCGGTGGTTCGAGAAGAAGGGGCTCTGAACGATGCGGGCGGAGGGGTTTCCCCTCCGCCCTTTTCTTGATCTTCCGCAAAAATCACCGGCTGCCGGTATTCGACGCCGCGTTCGAGCTTCGCGAAGCAGGCGAGGCGGAGCCTTTTTTCCCTCTTCCCGGCAGTTGACGGAAACGGGACGCGCCGTGACAATGAAGGGGAAAGCAGGGGGGAGGCGTCTCGTATGGGAGAGGCGAAGGAGTCGCGGTACACCAGCGCGGATTTCCGGAAGGAGCTCGAACGGCTTGCGGCCGAAGGAAAATCGGTTTCCGAGATCGTGAAGGACCTCGGAATCAGCGCGGAAACGGTCAACACGTTGAAACAGGACGAGAAGTTCCGGATCGGCGCCTCGGCCTTTTCGTCCCTCGCGGGAAAGATGCGCATCCCCGATGTGGATGTCAGTTCTCTCCGGAAGGAGTTCATGAATATCTACCGCCACGGCTTCGTGCGCGTCGCGGCGTGCGTTCCGGAGGTCCGCGTGTGCGACCCGGCCTTCAACGCCGTGAAGACGATCGAACTCGCGGGCGTTGCGCAGGAGAAAAAGGCGATCCTCGCGGTCTTCCCAGAACTCGGAATTTCCGGGTATTCCTGCGGGGACCTCTTTTTTCAGGACGCGCTGCTGCGCTCGACGCTCGACGGAATCAGGGCGGTCGCGGACGCGACGGCCCTGACGGACGCCGCGGTGATTGTCGGGGCTCCGCTGAAGGTGCGGGACGCACTGTTCAACTGCGCCGTCGTCCTCTGCGGAGGGAAGATCGCCGGCATCGCCGTCAAGAGCTTCCCGGCCAACTACCGCGAATTCTATGAACTTCGGCATTTCCGCCCCGCGCGGGAGCTTCCCGTCGATTCGATCGACCTGTGCGGGCAGAAAAACATTCCGATCGGCGCCGACCTCCTGTTCGAAACGGACGGCCTCCCCGGCTTCCGCCTCTATTGCGAGATCTGCGAAGACCTGTGGACGCCGATTCCGCCTTCGAGCCGCGCGGCCCTGGGCGGGGCGACCGTCATCGCGAACCTGTCCGCATCGAATATCACCACGGGCAAGGACGAGTATCGGCGGAGCCTCGTCGCCAACCAGTCGGCCCGCTGCATCGCGGGGTATATCTACTCGGCGGCCGGACCGGGAGAGTCCACGACGGACCTCGCCTGGGACGGCCATGCGATGATCGCCGAAAACGGCGTCATGCTCGCCGAAACGGAACGGTTCTCCTGGAAGCCGGGAATCGCCGTCACCGATATCGACGTCGACCGTCTCTCGCGGGACCGGATGATCATGACGAGCTTCAGGGGGGACGGAGACGTTTCGGCGTACAGGACCGTGAATCTTCCGCTGCGCGTTCCCACGGGCCGGATTCCGCCGGTCCGGGAGATCCCGCGCTTTCCGTACGTTCCGCTCGACCCGGCGCTTCGCGGCCGACGCTGCTCGGAGATCTGCGAGATCCAGGTGCAGGGACTCGCCAAACGCATGAAGGCTTCGGGCGTGTCGAATCTCGTGATCGGAGTTTCCGGGGGGCTCGACTCAACGCAGGCGCTCATCGTATGCGCGAGGACGATGGACGCTCTCGGGCTGCCCCGGAAGAACATCGGAGCGTACTCCATGCCCGGTTTCGCGACGTCGACGCGGACGCGCGACAGCGCGACGCGACTGATGGAAGCATTCGGCGTCGACGCGGGCGAGATCGATATCCGTCCGGCGTGCATGCAGATGCTGAAGGATATCGGCCACCCGTTTGCGACCGGGAAGCAGGTGTTCGACGTGACCTTCGAGAACGTCCAGGCAGGCCAGCGAACCTCGACGCTCTTCCGGCTCGCGAATCTCCGGCGCGCCCTGGTCGTGGGCACGGGCGACCTGAGCGAGCTCGCGCTCGGGTGGTGCACCTACGGCGTCGGGGATCACATGTCGCACTACAACGTGAACGCGAGCGTTCCGAAGACGCTCGTCCAGTACATGATCCGATGGGCCGCCGCGAGCGACATCTTCGGCCTGAAGGCGTCGGCCGTTCTGTACGACATCCTGGATACGGAGATCAGCCCGGAACTCGTTCCGGGAACGGACAGCGACAAGCCCGGACAGAGCACCGAGGCGGCCGTCGGGCCGTACGAGCTTCAGGATTTCAACATTTATTACATCACGCGATACGGATTCCTGCCCTCGAAAGTGGCCTTTCTCGCATGGAATGCGTGGCATGACCGCACTATCGGGGAATGGCCCGAGATTCTTCCGGGGACGCGGCATCAGTACACGCTCGCGGAAATCAAGCACTGGCTCGCGCTCTTCATCCTTCGTTTCTTCAAGCTCAGCCAGTTCAAACGGTCCTGCGTCCCCGACGGACCGAAGGTCGGCTCCGGCGGCTCGTTGTCGCCCCGCGGGGACTATCGCGCTCCGAGCGACGGCGAGGAGACGCCCTGGCTGGATGACCTGCGGAACACGCCCGACGAGGAGCCGTAAGCGCTTCCGATGACGCCGCATCTCGTCGTCTTCACGGTCGGACTTCTCGTCTTCCTGAGCCTCTTTGCGAGCAAGATTTCGGAGAGATTCGGCATACCGGCGCTTCTCATGTTTCTGGCGGTGGGAATGCTCGCGGGAGCGGACGGGCCGGGAGGCATCTATTTCGACAACGCCGAGGTCGCGAATCTCGTCGGCACGTTCGCGCTGGCCTATATCCTCTTTTCGGGAGGCATGGACACGAACTGGCGGGACGTCCGCCCCGTCCTGTGGAGGGCGGTCACGCTCGCGACGCTCGGAGTCGTCGTCACGGCCGTCCTTGTGGGACTGTTCGTCTGGAAGGTGCTGGGCTTCAGCCTGTACGAAGGGCTCCTTCTGGGTTCCATTGTATCGTCCACCGACGCGGCTGCGGTTTTCGCCGTCCTGCGCTCCCGGGGAGTCGGGCTGAAGGGGAACCTCAGGCCGCTGCTGGAGCTCGAGTCCGGCAGCAACGATCCGATGGCCGTATTCCTGACCTCCGCGATGATCGGGCTGATCTCCGACCCATCGAAATCATGGCTGTCGCTGCTTCCTTCGCTCGTCATCGGCATGACGACGGGCATTCTCGTCGGCGCGGCGATCGGGTTTCTCGCCGGGCGGCTTTTCGACACCGTGCGGCTGGAATTCGAGGGGCTCTATCCCGTCCTCGGAATGAGCCTGGTGCTCCTGACGTACGGCGGGGCCGAAATCCTCCGCGGAAACGGCTTTCTTGCGGTCTATTCGTGCGGCATCGTTCTCGGAAACACGGACTTCGTCAACAAGCGAACGCTCGCGAGGTTCCACGACGGCATCGGCTGGCTGATGCAGATCATCCTGTTCCTCGTGCTCGGCCTGCTGGTGTTCCCCTCCCGCCTGCCCGCAATCGCGTTCCCGGCGCTGCTCGTGTCCGCGTTCCTGATGTTCGTCGCGCGTCCCGTCGCTGTCTATATCGGCCTCCTGCGAAGCTCGTTCACGATGTCGCAAAGGACGCTCATAGCGTGGACCGGGCTGCGCGGGGCCGTACCGGTCGTTCTTGCGACGATTCCGTTCACGGCGGGGTACGAACGCTCCGACGTGCTGTTCAACATGGTGTTTTTCATCGTGCTGACGTCCGTGTTGCTTCAGGGCAAATCGCTGATGACGGTCGCACGGCGGCTGAAGGTGGACGAGCCGCTCGTTTCCCGACCGAGATATCCGCTCGAGTTCGAAAAGACCGAGAGCGGGATGCTGAACGAAACGCGCGAAACGGACATCCTCCCCAACGCCGCCGTGGTCGGCAGGCGTATCTCCGAGCTTTCACTGCCGCACGGCGTCCTGATCCTGCTGATCCGGCGGGGCAAGGGATTCATCATCCCGAGGGGAAACACGGTTATCGAAGCGTTCGATACGCTGATGATCATCGCGAACAAACACGAACTTCACGAGGCGCAGACGATCCTCGCGGCGCCGGGGAGCGGCGGCGGGTGACGGACGGAACGCAGCTTCCCGCTACAGCGTGATCGTTTCCTTCAGCGTACCGGAGACGTTGCAGCGCGTCGTGACCTCGATGACCGCGCCGGCCTTGATGCCGGAAAGGACGAACCGTTCGTGCGTTCCCGTCGGGTCCGTCTGGGCGGTGTAGGCCTTTTCGGCCGCCTTCGCGCCGTTCACCGTCACGATAATGCTCACGATGTAATGCCGCGCGGGATTCGATACCGGATGCGCCGCCAGGACATCGAGCGTTTCCGTGTCGGCCTCCCATTTGAGAAGGACTTTATCGGCGGGGTGCGCGAAGGCCGGAACGCACAGGACCATCAGAAGCAGGGCGCAGAACATCGCTTTCAACATCGACCGCATTGTGAAACTCCTCCCTTCCGTTATCGCAGATACAACAGATAGATCATCCCGTGGGTCAGGCCGAACCCAACCGCGCCGAGACCGCATATCCGATGGATCGTCAGGATCATCGGCCCCTTCACGATCTTTCGGAGCTTCGGGCCGAAAAACCCGGTGATCCCTGCCGCTGTCATAAGAGAAACAGCAATGAGCCCGCAAAGCCGGAACAACTCCACCATGCCGCTCCCTCCCGTCCGGGCGCGCCGTAATGCGCCCCGCCGCCTGCGTTCCCGAAGCATGCCAGGCTGATTATTCGTATTATATCGTAGAATGCGCCGGCGTGTTTTTACAATTTCGTGACAAACGGGTGACAGCGCGCTGACACATCGGAGGCGCCGCGGACGTACCCTTTCATCCGGAGGTGGTTGTCATGTTGCGGAAGAGATCGATGATGGTTTTCGGGGCAGCGGCGCTGGTTCTGGGGTGCGGTGGCGCGGTTGATCGGGCGGTCGCGGAGGAAAAGGCTCCGGTCGTCTTCGAAGTGCGGGCGGATACGCCGGTTGTGGAAAGCCGGGGCGGACAACGCGTGATCGTTCGGGCGCTGGTTCGGCCGGACGGGCGGAGAGTGTTCTCCCGCGCGCCGCTCGCCGTTGCGATCGTTCTGGACAAGTCGGGGTCCATGGACGCGGACGCGAAGATGGAAAACGCGAAACTCGGCGCTCTGGAAGCATTGAATTTTCTCGATCCCCGGGATATCGTGACGGTTGTGGCGTACGATGATCTGGTCACGGTTCTGACGGCTCCCCGAAAGGTCGGGGACGGGGCGGACGATCCCTCCCTCGCGAGGGCGATCCGGCGCCTTCGGCCGGGAGGTTCGACGGCCCTGTACGACGGAGTGGCGACGGGAGCGGCGCAACTTCGCGCCTGCGTCGAACAGGGGTACATCCCC
>CALMZW010000145.1 GCA_937870605.1 uncultured Synergistaceae bacterium | reverse complement strand
TCGTGTACGCTCCGAGCTTCGTATAGCCGAGTTCGCTGGTCGCGCCGGTGATCGCCTGGAGCTCGACCGTGATCGTTCCGTCGGCCGCAAGCGAACCCTGCCAGCCTCCGGCGATGATGTTCGCTTCCTGCGGGAATCCGATAACCGTCTTCATCGGGGGCAGAACGATGACTTCGTTCGCGTTTCCGGCAGTGACACAGGCGTCGCCTTCCTTGCAGGAATCCGCAAGGGACTGGCTCGCGCCGTCCTGGCCCGCGTACTCGTCGGTGAGAAGGCAGGTCTTGATTCCGGCCCGCTCGGCCTTCCAGCAGTTCATGATAAGGTCGGCATCCGGGTTCCCGAAGCCTTCTTCGGTGATGACGAGGCCGTCGACGCCGAGCATCTTCGCGAGCTTGATCGAATAGGAGGAGCTTCTGCGCTTGTCGGCAAGCGTCACGTTCTCATTGGTGACGATGCAGCCGACGAAGTTGAAGTCCTTGCCGTGATGCCGGAACATCGCGTCGATGACGGGGTTGTTCTGGTGCGAGTAGGTGTTGTTTTTGTCGCAGGCGGACACGCAGTTTCCCGATGCGATGGCGCCGTCCATGACTTCGGTCGGGCTGACCAGCGTCGGAAGGATCTTCTTCACGTCCACGCCGTAGAGCCACGTGTCGTGAAGCAGACCCTGCGTCTGGAGCATGTAGAGATAGGCGACCTTCGGGAGCGCGGGATGCGCATGCATGGCGTCCTTGAGGTTCGCGAACTCGAAACTCTCGACCGCATCGGCCTTCGCGTCCTTACAGCACTCGGCGAGATATTTCGCGGTCTTCAGGCCCGCAACACGGCACGCAGCTTCATGCTCGTGCTTCTCGAGATCCTTGACGGGTTCGAGGACCAGGACGACGTTGTTCGTCTTTGAATAGGGCGTATAGTCGGCGCCCGGCCCCTGCATATCGATGATTCCTTCCTGGAACCGGACGATCTGGCCGGTGGTCACAACCGCGGCGCCTTTCAGAACGAGCGTCTTTCCTTCGCCGACGGTCTCCACGTCGCTGACCATGCCGGGGAAGACCTGTCCGTTCCCCTCGATCTTGAAGCGGGGTTCGATGACATCTTTCACGGGAAGGATGCGGACGCTCTCTCCGGGCATGGCGAACGCCACGTCGACCTTGGCGAGCCGTTCGTCCTCGGAAAGCAGCTTCACAAGCTCTTCCTTATTGACATGAAGAACGCCCTTTTCGACGTGCGTCTTGTTTCCCCACGCCAACTTCGTAACATGTACCTTGTGTAGTTCAAGTTTCAATGCAATTCCCCCCTTTGTACTCCTGACACTACAGAAGCGCCTCGACGTTCTCGCGAATTTTCTCGAGGGTCACATCCGGACCGCTGATCCGGGCGACCTCGGCACCTCCCTTCCAGAAAAGAAAGGTCGGAAGCCCCATGACCTTCTGCGCTATGGCGACGCGTCGGTTTTCCGATACGTTCACGGAGCAGAACTTCACCTTTCCCTCATACTCCTCGGCCATCTTGTGGACGTTGGGAAGGAGCGCCATGCAGGGTCCGCATTTCGGCCCCCAGAAATCGACGAGCACCGGAAGAGCGCTCTCCTTAACCTCAGCATCGAAGTTATCCTTTGTGAGTTCAATCATTTTCGATTCACCTCCTTTCGGAATTGTTGACGACGCCATTGTGCAGAAGCCCCAGGCTTTCAAGGCTCGCCCGCATCAGTTCGAAATCCACGAAGGCATAGTCGGATGCGATCGGGGCCGGAAGATCGTCCGCGCGCGCAAGGCGCTCAAGACACGACCGGTAGATCCCCAGTGCATTTTCGATCAGCGTGAGAGATGTTTCATCGACAGGTTGCGATTCGGAAAAGGTCCGCATGATGACGGAACGGAACGGCTGCTGGGTGGGGCGCATATTACCGCACAGAGGGTGTGTCAGGATAATTGCGCCTCTGTGCACGTAATCGCGGACTTTTGTGAGCACATCAAAAGAAGAGCCGTCAACGATTTCCATATCGCTGACGAGACCGGAAAAAGACATATTATTGGAGACCAAAAGACATTGACTGGCCAATACACTGCCTCCCTTTTGCAGCGATTGAACCATCTCTGTCAATGGCGCTTCCAGAGACCCGTCCAGCCGTAATCCTTTTTGCCTGAGAGTTTCAGATCTTCACACAGAGTGAAGCATTGCCCCTTCGGCGTCCCGAACGCGACCTCGGTTCGGGCACTCTCTTACGGCTTTCATCCGGACATTCAGCTGAAATTCTACACGAAG
>CALMZW010000144.1 GCA_937870605.1 uncultured Synergistaceae bacterium | reverse complement strand
GAGTTCGCACTTATACACCTCAAGCCTCTTGGTCATGTCCGTCTCCTCCTTCATTTGGATATCCCGGTTCCGGTGCATAACGAAAATAATTATAGCACGATGGTTTTCTTACAAAATCACTCTGGATTACAGAGACTTTATACAGCACCGGGGTATTATTGTCAAGCACCAGGTGAATCGCGAAATAGAGTGAACGATTCCGCTCCTGTTCCGAATACAAAAAAAGGGGCGCCCGAAACGGGCGTCCCTCTCACGAGTTCTGGGATCTTCTACGCCTTTATGCCGCGTTCCTCCGGCGTTCCCGGGACAATGCTGTCCCAGAAGGCCGCACAGAGTCCGGCGACCGCCATCGGCGTCTTCAGAATCGCCCACAGCACCTCTCCGGGGATTCCGAGGATCAGGAAGGCGTCCTTGTTCGCTTCGACCCACCCGGGAAGCCCCATGGCCATCAGGAATGCGAATCCGACGATGAGCACGTTGCGCTGGCTGTTCATGTCCGCCCGAAGGAGGACCTGGATTCCGAGCGCCCCGATAATCCCGAAGAGCGCGATGTACGCGCCGCCGATGACGGGGCTCGGTATCGTCGCGATCAGCGCGGAGAGCTTTCCGATGAAGCTCATGACGATCAGCAGGATTGCGCCCGTCCGGACGACCCACCGCGAAGCGACGCCCGTCAGACCGATCAGGCCGATATTCTCGGTATAGGACGTCGTTCCGATGGCGCCGAAGAATCCGGCGAGAACACAGTTCAATCCCTCGGCCCCGATTCCCCGGCTGATGGTCGCCGCGTCCGGATCGGGAAGGTTCGAGACGTACGAACAGGAGTGGTAGTCGCCGATCGATTCGATCATGACGGCGAAGAAACCGGCCGTCACGGCGCCGATCGACAGGGCGTCGAAGGACAGCCCCCCCCACGGCAGGAACCCAGTCACCCGGAACCAGGGTGCGGACGCGATGCCTGCAAGGCTCACATGCGCCGCGTGTCCGTCCGGAAAGATTCCCGCCATCGTTCCGAACAGGCAAACGAGGTACGCGATGACGATCGACGAAAGAATCGCGAATATGTTGAGGTACTTCCGGCGGCTGATGAGGCTGAACGCGAAGATGCACACGACGACCAGAAGCGAAACCGGCCAGTATTTCGCGGCGTTGAACTGTATTGCGGTCGGCGCGAGCGAAAAGCCGATCGCCATGATCGTCGGACCGATCACGATGGGGGTGACGAACTTCCGGATCACGGAAACGAGGCGCGTGTATCCGATCACGGCGAGCGCAGCGCCGCCCACGACCAGCGCGCCTCCGATGTGCCCCATGACGGCAGCGGGACCGGCGTCCTTGAAAGCCGC
This sequence comes from uncultured Synergistaceae bacterium, assembly GCA_937870605.1. Classification (GTDB taxonomy): domain Bacteria; phylum Synergistota; class Synergistia; order Synergistales; family Aminobacteriaceae; genus CALFXN01. The sequence continues at coordinate 4,025 of CALMZW010000144.1, read as the reverse complement.
GATGATGGTCATGATCGGAGGGATGAAACTGAAGCTCGATCCCTGCACGATGGGCAGCCCCGAGCCGAGCTTCGGATGCGTCTGGATCAGTGTCGCAACGCCCATGGCGAAATAGACGCACGAGATAAAAAAGCCGATTTGCGTGGTATCCATGCCCATTGCGGGACCAAAGATCAGAGGAACGAGCGTGGTTGCGCCAAAAAGCGTCAGAACGTGCTGAAATCCTGCAAGGATCATGATCGGGAAGGGGGGACGATCATCGACGCCATATACGAGCCTGCGATTTGCCATTCGGGCACACCTCCAGATTGGACGAACTGGAGGGATTCTAGCACAACGTGCATGCGGTTGCATAAATTAGACGTTAAATCATCGACTTCTTTTCCCGATCCGCTTCGCGTATAATACGCGCGGTACGGAGGTGGTTCGAGTGACTCAGAAAATGACTCCCGCGGAACAATGCGCAGACGCGATCCGAAAGAACGCCCGGATCGTGCTTCTGAGCGGGGCGGGACTTTCCACGAGCGCCGGCATACCGGATTTCCGGGGGCCGAACGGCATTTACCGCAGGAAGATGAAGGTGGATCCCGAGCGGATTTTCGACATCGACTTCTTCTACAGGAGGCCGGAGTTTTTCTACGAATTCCATCGGGAATTCCTCCGCGCCCTGGAGTCCGTGGAGCCCACGTTCAGCCACCGTTTTTTCGCGCGCCTCGAAGAAGACGGAAAGCTGTCGGGCGTCATCACGCAGAATATCGACTCGCTCCATCAGCGGGCAGGATCCCGCAACGTCCTGGAGATACACGGCGGCATCTGGTCCAGCACGTGCACCTCCTGCCGGCGCTCGTTCGACTACGAAACATCGAAGAGAAAGACGTTCGAGGAGGCTGTCCCCCGGTGCGAATGCGGCGGCGTCATCAAACCGGACATCGTCTTCTTCGGAGAGAACGTAAAGCATCTGGACCGATGCCGGGATCTCGCGTATGAAGCCGACCTTATGATCGTCGCGGGCTCTTCGCTCGTGGTGACTCCGGCGGCGCTCCTCCCGTCAATGTGCGAAGGGACGATCGTCGTCGTGAACAAAGGAGAGTTCAGCCACTCGTACCTGCGCCCGGAACGGATCTCGATCCGCGCGGAAGAAGACATCGACGGCTTCTTCCGTGAAGTCGGCGCGCTGCTCTTCCCGGATCTCTCTTGATGCCGCGCATGGAATCGCCGATTATATATCTATATCGGGAGAAGAGCGCTTCCCTCCCGTCAGGCAGGTGACGTTCGAAATATGAGCAGGACATTCCTGATGCGAGCGGTTCTTTTCCTTTTCCTTCTCGGACCCCTTTCGTCGCACGCACACGCGCTTGTCGTCACGGAGAGATCTTTCGACGTGGCGATCTTTCCGACCCTGAACGAAACGACGCTCGAAGTCTGGGAGAGCAAATATTACCCCGTAGACATATTGCGGGACAAAATCACCGCGTATCTGGTCTCGCTTTTCAAGGAATATCCGTACGCGTCGGTTCGCGTCCTCGACGAGGCCGGAGCGCGCCGCTGGCTCGACGAACCGGGCAGCCGCTTCGGAGCGTTCGCGGTTCAGCTCGAACTGTATCGCTCCCTGACAAAGGAACGGGAGGTTCTCGGCTCCTGGCAAAAGGGACAGATTTCACTCCGGATGCGCGTGTACGACCCGGTGACGGGGCGTCCTTCGGAAGCCCGGAATACGACGGGAACGGATACGCGCTTTACCTTCAATCCCGGCGACGACCGGCTTTTTTTCCTGAGCGCCCGCGGTTTTTCCCTCTTCGACGTCCTGTACAAAGACGGAATCGACCTTTTGCGCCTCACCCCCGGCGACAAGGGGCAGAAAATGAGCCGCCCCACATGGAAACAGTTTGAAGGTTCGACGTACTGGCAGGCGTGCAAGAACGCCGTCAAAGGGGCCTTCGACGACATCATGAAGGGGTACAACGGGTATCGCGTCATGGGGAGAATCATCTCTCCGACCGCCGACGCGACGCGAAAGAAACGGGAATACATCATCACGCTCGGCCGTGAGAATTCGCTGCTCGCGGGCGACATCCTGCAGGTGGTCCAAAGCGACAAATACGTCACGGTCGATCCGGAAAATCCCGTCATCATTCTTCCGCGCGTAGTCGGCAACGTGAAAGTGACCTTCGTCAAGCAATCCGAGGCGGTCGTCCGATTGGTCAACGAAGACCCCCGAAACCCGGTGCAGCTCAACGACCTGGTGGCCATGCCCCTGTACGGCCCGAGAAAGGCGGCTCCGCTCAAATGAAACGTTTTCTGTTTCCCCTCCTGGCCTGCGGACTTGCGGCCGTCCTTATGACGGGCGAGGCGCTTCCCTGCCTCGCCAACGGCGTCATTCACCACGAATCGGAAACGCAGCCGAAACCTCCGCAAAAAGCGCCGAAAAAAGGCAAAAAGAAGCCGGTTCTTCCAAAAAAAGCGCCGCGCCCCCTTCCAAAACCGTCCCCGACGCCAAAACCGCCGACGCTGCTGGAGCAGGGTCGCAGGCTCCACGATCAACGTTTCTTCACGCGCGCGCTCGACATCCTGAAACAGGCGGTAGCACTCGAGCCGAAGAACGCGGATTGCTGGTTCGCCATCGGCGAGACGTATGAGGCGCTCGGCTTTTTCGACGAGGCGCAGCACGCCTACAAGCGGACGCTCGAACTCGCGCCGAATCATCCCGAACTCTCCCGGGTCCTGATGTACCCCGGCAGCGATGAGAAAAAGCCGCTTTGGGATCCGAAGCGTCCTGCACGGATCTCCGAAATCCCGCCGGTCACGGCAGGGTTCGTGATCCTCCCGCCCGAACCGGCGGCGGGAATCGTGTCTCCGGACATCCGCCCGCAACAAGGGCCTTCTGTTCAAACGATCCCGAGAGGCCCGCTGTCTCAGGAAGCGCCGAAGAAACCGGCTGCACCCCGGAAGACGCCCGTGAAGAACACGCCTTTCCCGGTTTCCCCCGCGCCTGCGGCGCAAAAGCCGCAGGATGCGAAAGCGCCGGTCTATGTTCCACCGGCGCCGGATCACGCGCACAAGACGCCGCCGCAAGGCGCGTCGCCCGTATACACGCCTCCGCCCCCGGATAGCCGGGGCCCGAACCAAGTGCCCTCTCCCGCTTCCATCGCGCCACAGCCGGTCGCGACCGTGCAGCCGGGAGCGCCGGCGTACGTTCCGCCGGCCCCAACGGCTTCGGCCGACGCTTCAGTGCAGCCGTCACCGGCGGCGCCCGTCTATCTCCCGCCGACTCCGGCGCCGGCCGCTCCGGGACAGACGGTTTCCGGTGACGCGCCCGCCTCTCCGCCTGTCGTCACGGATTGATCGCGTCTCCGATGCTGACCCGGAAAGAACGTTTCATTTGACAATCGGCGAAATGATTTAATCTTTTTCGCGTTTTTCGGCGCTGTTTTTGTTCCGAGGCTTGCATCCGTCTTTCAAATGGTTTATTTTTAGCTCGTTTGGCGATCATCCCAAATCGATGTCATGCCCTGAAGCGCATGCTGTAAAAATTGATGCGGAGTTACGGACGACTCCGATTCGAAAAGGGAGGAAGGATACCTATGAAGAAGATGATGTTAGCGCTTTCGCTGCTGCTTTTCTTTTCCGCTCCGGGCGCGCTTCACGCAACGACGTATGTCGTCGAACCCGTTCTTGTCGCGCAGCCCGTTTATGCGGGAATGAGCTTTTATGCATACCAGCCGTATAACATGCCAAAGGGCTGGTACGTAACCTTCGACGGATTCCCCATCGTACGGGCGTCGAGCGGCGCCTGGGTCTACGGATCCTACAACGGCGCAGCGCTCGTTCCAACGTCGTACGTCGTCGGTTCGGTCAATCCGTACACGATATCCCTTACGCCCTACGTCAACGCCGCGCAGGTCTCTTCGATGCGACAGGTTCCCGTCACTCCGTTCCGCCAGGAGGCCCCGCAGATGGTTCAGGCCGCGCAGGGCGCTCCCATGGCCGCTTTGCAGACGGTGACGCTGTCGCCGACATATGTTCCC
>CALMZW010000143.1 GCA_937870605.1 uncultured Synergistaceae bacterium | reverse complement strand
GCCGCCGTTCAGACGCTCACCGGAGGAGTGGCGACGCTTCTGCGTTCGAATGGGGTGCGCGTCCTCGCCGGAGAGGCGTCCTTTGTCTCGTCGGGGGAAATTGTCGTCAGGTCGGCGAACGGCGACGAAGAGAAGGTAGAGCATGACGCAGCGATCATAGCGACGGGTTCCGAAGCGTTCGTTCCCCCTGTGCCGGGTTTTGACCTTCCGGGTGTGATCACGAGCACGGAAGCTCTGTCGCTTTCCCGGATTCCGAAGTCCATGGCGCTCGTCGGCGGCGGCGTCATCGGCGTTGAGTTCGCGTCCGCGTACGCGAGCTTCGGGACGTCGCTGACGATTGTGGAAATGCTACCGGAGATACTGCCGAATATCGACGATGAGATAACCGGCATTCTGAAAGCGACGCTGTTGCAGCGAGGGGTCCGGATCCACACTTCTTCCAAGGTGACGGGCATGCGGCAGGCGGAAAAGGGGCTCGTCGTCGCCGTGGATACTCCGGACGGCCGTATGGAGATTGAAGCTGAATGCGTCCTCGTGTGTGTCGGCAGGAAACCAAACACATCGGCGCTCGCGCTGGATCGGGCGGGAGTGTCCGTCGACCGGGGGCGGATTGTTACCGACCAACACATGCGAACATCGCAGGCCGGAATCTACGCTGTCGGCGACTGCACCTCCCCGATAATGCTCGCTCACGTGGCGTCCCGGGAAGGCGTCGTCGCCGCCGAGAACATCATGGGGCACGATGTCGTCATGGACTACAGGACGACGCCGAGCGCCATCTACACGTCCCCGGAGGTGGCGTCCGTGGGATTGACGGAGCGTCAGGCCGGGGAAAAAGGGATCGCGGTTCGCGTCGGGCGTTTCCCTCTGGCGGCGAACGGAAAAAGCATGATCGTGAACGATGTTGCGGGAATCGTCAAATACATCGTGGACGAGAAATACGACGAAATTCTCGGACTCCACATCATCGGTCCGCGTGCGACGGATCTTATCGTCGAAGGGGCGCTCGCCATCCGTCTGGAGGCGACCGTG
>CALMZW010000142.1 GCA_937870605.1 uncultured Synergistaceae bacterium | reverse complement strand
GCGGCCTGATAGCCCGAGCCGGTTCCGATCTCGAGGATTGTCTCGCCCGGTTTCGGGGCGAGAACGACCGTCATGGACGCAACCATGTACGGCTGGGAAATCGTCTGGGAGAAGCCGATCGGGAGCGGCTCGTCCGCGTAGGCGAGCGCCCGGTGTTCCGGGGGGACGAAACGGTGGCGCGGAACCGTCCGGAACGCTTCGAGGATGCGTTCGTCCGTGATTCCCCGTGCGCGGATCTGTTCATCCGCCATCATCATCGCGTGAAGATGGCGGTCATTCATGTTTTCCGAAGAAGACACGGTCAATCCCTCCTTGTTCCCACAGGGCGGATCTTTCTCCGGAACCGGATTCCATGATAGGGGAATCGCGGCGGCGGGGCAACCGGAAGATCCGGACGTTTCGCGGAACGAACGTCGCTCGTGATATGATCCCCTCATTCGTTTCGAGGGGGGCTTTTTTTGGAGGAACGCAACGCACGGGATAAGGCGCTGGCGACGGATCCCGTCGGACGGCTGCTGCTGCGCCTTTCCCTGCCGGCCATTCTGGGGATGCTCGTTCAGGCGTCCTACAACTTCATCGACGCGGTCTTCATCGGCCGGGCCGTCGGTCCATCGGGGCTCGCCGGGGTGTCCGTGGCGTTCCCCGTCCAGCTCCTTCTCGGATCCATCGCGATGACCATCGGCGTCGGCGGCGCTTCGGTCGTGTCCCGGAGCCTCGGCGCGGGCGATTCCGACCGGGCCGACCGCGCGCTGTTCACGGTGACGCTGCTCTCCGTCGCCCTGGCGCTCCTGGCCCTCGCGGCGGGGCTGATCTGGCGGACGGAGCTGGCGTCGCTCTTCGGCGCGTCCGGAGACGTCGTCGCGAGGACCGTCGAGTTTCTGGACGTCCTCTTTCTGGGCGCGCCCTTCCTCTGTTTCTCGATGGCCGCGAACGCGCTGATCCGCGCCGAGGGCAACGCCCGAACCGCGATGGCGACGATGCTCGTCTCGGTCGCCGTGAACGTGGCGCTTGCGCCGCCGCTGCTTTTCTGGGCGAAGATGGGCATGCGCGGCGCGGCGATCGCGACCGTGGCGGGGCAGGGCGCCTCGGCTCTGTGGATCTTCCTGTACTTCCTCCGCCGCCGGGGCGTGCTTCGCTTCCGGAGGCGCCTGATCCTGCCGCAGGCCGCGATGGTCCGCGAGATCTTCCTTGTCGGATCGTCGGAGTTCGTTCGTCTCGGCACGGGGAGCATCGTCGTGGGGATCCTGAACAACGCGCTCGCCGCGTACGGAGGCCCGGAATCCGTAGCCGTCTATGGAATCGTCAACCGCTCCCTGTCGATCTCGTTCATGTGTCTCCTCGGCATCGCGCAGGGGATGCAGCCCGTGCTCGGCTTCAATTACGGGGCGGGACTCATGGACCGCTCCCGACGGGTGATGCTCCTGACGGTCGGCGCGGCCTCTCTGGTCTCCGCGGGATCCTGCCTGTTCTATTTCTTCTTCCCCGGCGCGGTCGTGCGCTTCTTCACGGACGACGCCCCGCTGATCGGGCAGAGCGTCAGCGCCCTGCGGCTCGTGGTTCCGGCCTACTGGATCGCCGGGTTCCAGATCGCGGGGTCCGCCGCCTTCCAGGCGCTGGGAAAGGGAGGGTACTCGCTCGTCCTGTCGCTGTCGCGCCAGGTGCTCTTTCTCCTGCCCTTCCTGTACGTCTTCCCGCGCTTCTGGGGGCTTGCCGGGGTCTGGCTCGTCTTTCCGGCGGCCGATTCCCTCTCCGCGATCGTGACGCTGTTCTTCTTCCTGCGGGAGTGGAAGCGGCTCCGGACGTAATCAGCGCATATCAACGACGCGCTTCGCCTTTTTCACGGCGCGTTCGAGCGTCCCGTAGGGGAGGATTTCAACGACGGGCGTCGCGGAGAAAAGCGCCTTGAACGCGTGTTCCACGACCTTCGGGGAGGGGTGTGCGCCGGTTTCCGAGCCCTCGACCTCGAGCGTGAGGACGTCGCGTCCCTCTTCGGTCCGGAGCGTGATCCGGTATTCGCACGACAGGCCCGGTATCTTCGAGAGCATGACCTCAACGGCCGAGGGGTAGATGTTGACGCCGCGGAACGTGATCATGTCGTCCGTGCGACCGTCGACGCGCGCCATCAGGGGATAGCGCGATCCGCAGGAGCACCGTCTCCGGAGCAGCGTCGTGCGGTCGCCCGTGCGATACCGGACGAGCGGCATGCCCTCCTTGGCGAGCGTCGTGACGACAAGCTCCCCGGGCTCTCCGTCCGGCAGGGCGTTCCCGCGGTCGTCCACGACTTCGAAGTAGAACAGGTCGTCCCAGTAGTGAAGCCCTTCGTGACGGGGGCAATCGATGGAGATTCCGGGGCCGTAGGTTTCGGTCATTCCGTAGAGGTCGAACGTCTCCGCGCCGGGCAGCGCCTCGATCATGCCCCGCCGCTTTTCGCCCCACTGTTCCGCTCCGAGGATGGCGATCCTGAAGGGAGGACGGCTTCCGGACCGGGCCACCTCCTCTCCGACGAGAAACGCGAACGACGCTGTGCCGATCAGGACGGTCGGACGCAGCCGCCGCATGAATTCGAGCTGTTTGGGCAACGGCTGCGGCCCCAGCGGGACGGCCATCGCCCCGACTTCCTCGACGCCGGACTGGAAACCGATCCCGGCCGTCCAGAGGCCGTACCCGGGAGTGA
>CALMZW010000141.1 GCA_937870605.1 uncultured Synergistaceae bacterium | reverse complement strand
CAGGCGAAGGGAGGCCTTCGCTTTCCGGACGAACCCGTTCGACACAAAGTGCTGGATCTTATCGGAGACCTGGTCCTCGTCGGACGACCGGTGAGGGCGCGCATCGTCGCGTTCAGGGCGGGACACGAAATGCACCTCCGTCTCGTTCATGCCCTGAAGGCGCTTACTCTTCGCCAATAAGGAGGCGTGCACCATGTACGATATCGACACGATCATGAAGAGCCTTCCCCACAGATTCCCGTTTCTTCTGGTGGACAGGATACTGGAGTACAGCGAGACCCGCGTCGTGGGGCTCAAGAATGTCACGATCAACGAACCCTTCTTTCCGGGGCATTTTCCTTCGGAGCCCGTGATGCCCGGGGTTCTCGTTCTGGAAGCCATGGGGCAGGTGGCGGCGATGATGCTCGCGCTTCGTCCCGGTTCCGAGGGGCTGGTCACTTATCTGACCATGATCGAAAAGGCGAAATTCCGCAAGCCCGTCCGTCCCGGAGATCAGCTGATCACGACGGGCGAACTCATCAAGGTGCGCGGGATGATGGGCAAGGTCCGGACGGTCGGACGAGTCGGGGACGACATCGCCGCGGAAGCGGAAATGAGCTTCATGGCGGCGTATAAACTGAAGAAAAAAGAGGAATGATCCCGTATGACGATTCTCGTTCATCCGACGGCCATTGTGGCTGACGGAGCCGTGTTGCGCGACGGCGTGGAGGTCGGGCCGTACTGCGTCATCTCCGGGAACGTGACGATCGGCGAAGCAACGAAACTCGCCGCGTTCGTACGCGTCCGGGACTATGTGGAAATCGGCAGGAATTGCACCGTCGCGGAGAACGCCGTGCTTGGAGGCGAACCCCAGGATCACGACTTCAAGGGCGAAGAGACGTGGGTTCGCATCGGCGACGGCGTGATCATCCGCGAAAGCGTGACCATTCACCGTTCGACCGGCGCGGGAACCTTCACCTCCGTCGGCGACGGGTGTTTCCTCATGGAAGGCGTTCACGTCGCACACAACGTCACGATCGGAAGGAACGTCACCGTGGCGAACAAAGCCGGTTTTGCGGGGCATTCGTCCGTGGGGGACGGAGCGGTTATCGGAGGGATGGCAGGAGTTCACCAGTTTACGCGCGTCGGAAAGCTCTGCATGATCGGGGGGCTCAGCAAGATCGTGAAGGATATCCCTCCCTTCCTGATGGTGGACGGCCATCCCGCCGAGATCGAAGCGCTGAACGTGGTCGGCTTGAAGCGTTCGGGATATGACAGGGAGCAGCGCAGAAGCATCAAGGATGCGTACCATCATCTGTACCGCTCCGGCCTCCCGTTCCGGAAGGCCGTGGAGTCCCTGCAAGCGGGTGTTGCGGATGCCGCCGTGAGGGACATCCTCGACTTCGTCCGCGAATCCCGGAGGGGAGTCGCCCTGTGGCATTCGGGCGGGGCTTCCGCGACAGAGCGGGAAGAGACCGGGAGACGGCCGGATGAGCGCGAAAATTCGACTTCTGGTGCTTGACGTCGACGGGACGCTGACCGACGGTTCCATTTTTCTCGATGGTTCCGGCAACGAATTCAAACGCTTCCACGTCCGCGACGGCATGGGGATCCATCGTCTCCGGGCTTCCGGCGTGGACGTGGCCATTCTCAGCGGCCGATATTCGGCGTCCACCGCGAGACGCGCGGGAGAACTCGGTATTCATCTTCTCTTCAACGGCGTGAAAGACAAACTCCGGTTTCTTGTCGATCTTGCCGAAAAGCTCGGGATGACACGCGACGAAATCGCCTACGTCGGAGACGATCTCAACGATCTCGACTGCATTCGATGGGTGGGCCTGGGCTGCGCGCCGGCGGACGCCGTCGGGGAGGTTCGCTCCTCGGCCCGCTACGTTGCGGAGCACCCGGGCGGGTACGGAGCCGTCAGGGACGTCGCGGAACACATCCTGTGCATCAACGGAGCGCCTGCGGCGGTTCGGGAGCGCACCCCGGAGGCATTGTCCGGAGCCCGGAGAGAAACGACGGGAGAACGGAAGTGAAGTCAACCGGAGGTATGAGCTTTTCCGTCGGCGGGAAGATCCTTGACCGGTACATTCTGAACGAGCTGTCGGGATCGTTCGTTTTCGGCATTATGGCGTTCACCGTCATCTTCATAGCCGGAGATCTGCTTTTTCAGGCCGCGAATCTCATTATCGAAAAGGGCGTTTCGCTGATGGTCGTCGCGAGACTGTTCGTGTATCGTCTGCCGGAGGTCATTCTGCTGACGGTTCCGATGTCGTCGCTTCTCGCGACGCTGCTGACCTTCGGCCGGTTGTCCGTGAACAGCGAAATCGTCGCGATTCAGGCGGCGGGCATTTCGTTCCGCCGGGTGTTGCGTCCCGTGCTCGGGATTTCAGCGGTTCTTGCGATGCTGACCCTCATCGGGAACGAAACGATTGTCCCGTTTTCCAACAGGGCCTCGGAAAACCTCATGAAATACGAGATCCTGCAGGAGCGTCCGTCCGTCCTGAAGGAACGCGTCTTTCTGAAAGACGAACAGAACGGGGAACTCAAGCGGGTGCTGTACCTCGGGAAGCTTCGCCCGCGCGAA
>CALMZW010000140.1 GCA_937870605.1 uncultured Synergistaceae bacterium | reverse complement strand
CGGGGGACGAAACGGACCGCCGCTCCGGGAACCTTCAGGACGTCCGCGCGCCGGTCGGTGATGATCGAGACGTTCGCGGTCATCCCCGGCTTGAGCCGGAAGTTCGGGTTGTCCACGTGGATCACCACCGTGTACGTCACGACGTTTTCGGCCGTCGTCGGCGCAAGCCGCACCTGGACGACCCTGCCGGCGAACGTCGCATCGGGGTGCGCGTCCACCGTGAATTCGACGTCCTGTCCTTCGCGGACGCGTCCGATGTCCGCCTCGTCGACGCTCGCGTCGATCTGCATCTTCGTGAGGTCCCGCGCGATCGTGAAGAGCGTCGGCGTCTGGAAGCTCGCGGCCACGGTCTGTCCCACGTCCACCTTTCGCGAGATCACGACCCCGTCCACGGGCGAGACGATGCGCGTGTAGCGAAGATTCGTCTCCGACTGGCGGAGCGCCGCCGAAGCCTGCGCGACCTTGGCCTCGGCTTCCGCGAGGCCCGCGTCCGCCGACCGGAACTGCATCTCCGACGTGTCCATGTCGCTCTCGGAAATGAGCTTCTTCGCGGCGAGCACCCTGTTCCGGTCCCTTGTCCGCCGCGCCTCTTCGAGCACCGCGCGGGCGCGGAGCACGCCCGCGCGAGCAAGCTGCAGATTCGCGCCCGCCTGTTCCACCTGGGCATGCAGCAGCGCCGGATCGATCCGGGCGATGAGCTGCCCGGCCTTCACCGGATCGTTGAAATCGGCGAATATTTCGCTGACGGTCCCCGAAACCTGCGTTCCCACCTCGACGAGGCTCACCGCATTCACCTTTCCGGTCGCCCGGACGGCCATGACAAGCGCCCCGCGCTCCACGGCTCCGGTTCGGTACTCCAAAGCCGCCGGCGCAGTCCGGTGCAGGAAGAACCATCCCGCGACGGCCGCGCAGGCGAGGATGCTGAAAAGAAGGATCTTCTTCAATCGGACACTCTCCAGACCGGTGACGTCGTCGCAATCGGCGACGCGTCTATGGTACCCCACCGGACAACGCGCGAACAGGGGGGAACCCCCTTTCAAAGTCGGCGGAAGTGACATAATATATCTGCTTGCACGAGGGCCCGTTTCACAGTCGGCCCTTCGCGGGAGGAGAGCATCCGTGTTTCGTACAGAACGATCGAATCACATGGTGTACGCGTTGTTCGCATCAAGCCTCGCCATTCTGCTGACCCTGGCGTCCTGCGGTGAAAGCGCCGCGGGGAAGGGGAAGGTTTCCGGGGACAGGCCGGCAGGACAGGCCGCAGCGTCGGTCACGCCGACGCCGACTCCCGAGCCTTCGCCGTCCCCGACGCCTTCGCCGCCTGCCTTCGACCTCGCGGCCGTTGCGGCGAAAGCGCGCGCACTGGCCGCGGAGCCGTTCCAGGACCCGAGCGGCCAGGTTCCGGAGTTTCTGCTGCGCATCGGCTACGACCAGTGGCGCAAGATCCGTTTCCGGAAGGATCACGCGCTGTGGCGCGACGACGCGTCTCCTTTCGAGGCCCAGTTCTTCCACCCGGGACTGCTGTACAACCGGACGGTGCAGATCAATCTCGTGGACAGCGAGGGCGTCCTGCCCCTTCCCTTCTCGACGGATATGTTCGAGTACGGCGACAACGACTTCGCCGACAAGGTGGCGCACGCGACGCTGAACTTCTCGGGCTTCCGGATTCATGCGCCCATGAATACGACGAAGTACCGGGACGAAGTCATCGCGTTTCTCGGCGCGAGCTACTTCCGCGCCGTGAGCGCCGGGCTCCAGTACGGGCTTTCCGCCCGCGGGCTGGCCCTCGATACGGGATTGCCCTCCGGCGAGGAGTTCCCCTACTTCCGGGAATACTGGCTCGTGACGCCCCGCCCCGGCGATGCGGCCTTCACGTTCTTCGCGCTGCTCGACAGCCCGAGCTGCGCCGGCGCGTACAAATTCGTCGTCACGCCCGGAAAACGGACCGTCGTGGACGTCGACGGCGTGCTCTTCCGGCGGAAGGACATCGCGAAGGTCGGGCTCGCGCCGCTCACGAGCATGTTCTTCTTCGGAGAGCCGACCAACGGCATGCCCGGCGACTATCGTCCGGAGGTCCACGACTCGGACGTCCTTCTCATGAAGACGCAGGAGGGCGAATGGCTCTGGCGTCCGATCGAGAACCCGCGCCGCCTGACGCTCACGGCCTTCCCGATGACCCACCCGGCCGGATTCGGCCTCATGCAGGCGGATACGGACTTCGACCACTACCAGGACCTCGAGGCGCGGTACGAGCTGCGTCCCTCCGTCTGGATCGAACCGAAGGGACTCTGGGGACAGGGCCGCGTGGAACTCATCGAAATTCCGACCGACTCGGAGATCAACGACAACATCGTGTCGTTCTGGGCGCCCGCGAACCCCGTGAGCATGGACGCGGAGGGGAAGACGGTCGAGGTCAAGCGGCCGCTCCTCGCGCCCGAACCGTTCTCCTACCGCATGACGTGGTTCGCGCCGGACCTCGGCTTCATCCGGCTCGGCGTTCCCACAGCGACGCGGACGATCAAACTGAAGGACGAATCGATGCGCCGCCTGGTCATCGACTTCGAAGGCGAAGCGCTCGCCGCTCTTCCCGCGGACGCCGGGCTGACGAGCGTCGTCACGGTCGGCGACGGGGCGAAGCTTACGGAAAAACAGCTTCAGAAGAACGAGGCGACCGGCGGCTGGCGGCTCTTCCTGCAGGTCCAGATCGACGCCGACCGGCTCAAGGGCGTTCTTCCGACGTCGAAACCCGCGATCCGCCTGAAGGCGCTTCTCAAAAAGGGAGAGAACCTCCCGGACCCGCTGACCGTAAGCTGGGTCTACGATCTGCAACCGTAGGAGGCGACGCGAATGTCTGCGGCGACGGAACGGGAACAACAGGGGTGGCAGATCGCCCGGGACCGCGTGCTGCTGTACGTCCGGGCGATGAATCTCCCCCCCTTCGGGGGGCTTGAGCTCGCGCTCCGGTCGCTGGAACGGAGCGGCCCGGCCTCCGTCGGGGAGTCCATGCGCGCGCTGCGCTCGCTGCTCCACGAACAGGGACTCGACCGCGGAATCGTCGACGAGGAGGGCGTGTTCATCTCGTCGTTGCCGCCGCTGAACCGGGGGACCATGGCGCCCCGAAGGTTCGACCGTTCGCCCTGGCGAACGTCCGCGATCCGGTTCGTCCGCCGGTGGCTCCGGGATCTCTTCGGTCCCGAAGCCGGAAAGTGAGGCCGCATCCATGCCGTCGCTCGAAAAACTGACCGTCTCCTGGAACCGGAGCGCAAGCTGGCGGCGCATCCTCCTGATCGTTCTCGTGATCTTCCCGACCGTCATCGCGAGCCGGACCATGTCGCAGATCCTCCCCCACAAGGGAGGGACGCCGCTCGAGATCGTACTCGTCGCGATCTTCGCGATTCTGTTCGCGTGGATCTCCATCGGCTTCTGGACGGCGCTTCTGGGCTTTTTCGTGCTGTTGCGCGGCAAGAACAGCCTCTCCGTGACCGAATCGGTGCGGGATCTTCCGCTCGATCTTCCCGATCCGGACGCGCGGACGGCGATCCTGATCCCGATCTACAACGAGGACGTGGATCGCGTCATGGCGGGCGTCCGGACGACGTACGAGACGCTTTCGGAAACCGGACAGGGGGAGCGCTTCGACATCTTCATCCTGAGCGACTCCACGAACCCCGACGTCTGGGTGACGGAGGAGGAGGCCTGGTACGACCTCTGTTCGTCGCTCGACGCCTTCGGACATGTCTTCTACCGCAAGCGCCGCTCCAACATCAAACGCAAGAGCGGCAACGTCGCGGACTTCTGCCGCCGGTGGGGAAAGAACTACCGCTACATGATCGTCTTCGACGCGGACAGCATCATGGACGGGACGACGATGGTCCGGATCGTGCAGATCATGGAGCGGCGCCCCAATATCGGCATCCTGCAGACCCCGCCCGCGGGCGTGAACCGGGAGTCGCTCATCGCCCGGGCCCAGCAGTTCGCCAACCACGTGTACGGGCCGATGTTCGCCGCCGGACTCCACTGGTGGCAGCTCGGCGACGCCCAGTACTGGGGGCACAACGCGATCATCCGCGTGGAGCCGTTCATGCGCTACTGCGAGCTTCCGCGCCTTCCCGGCAAGGGGCCGCTCGGGGGCGACATCCTGAGCCACGACTTCGTCGAATCCGCGCTGATGCGCCGCGCCGGGTACGGCGTCTGGCTCGCCTACGACCTCACCGGAAGCTACGAGGAGACGCCGCCGACGCTTCTCGACGAACTCAAGCGCGACCGCCGCTGGTGCCAGGGGAACCTCCAGCACATGCGGCTGCTCTTCACGCGAGGCTTCTTCCCCGCACACCGCGCGCTCTTCATCAACGGAATCATGTCCTACGGCTCCGCGCTGCTCTGGCTGCTGTTCCTGGTCGTCAGCTCGGCCGAGGCGATCGCGGAAGTCCTCTTCGAGCCCAAGTACTTCTCCGGGGCGAAGACGCTCTTCCCCGAATGGCCCGTCTGGTATCCCCACTGGGCCGTCACGCTGCTCGCGTCGACGGCTGTCGTCCTCTTCCTGCCCAAGCTCTTCAGCATCCTGCTTGCCGCGATCCGGGGGGACGCCGCGAAATACGGGGGAATCGCGCGCCTGAGTGCGGGCGTTTTTCTCGAAGTCGTTCTGTCCACGCTGCTCGCGCCGATCCGGATGCTCTTCCACAGCACGTTCGTCGTCGGCACGCTTCTCGGCAGGGCGGTCGGATGGGGGACGCAGACGCGCGACGACCGCGGCACTTCGTGGATCGACGCGATGAATGTCCACTGGTGGGGCATGCTTGCAGGCATCGTATGGGGCGCCGTTCTCTACCCGTTCAATCCGACCTTCTTCTGGTGGATCTCGCCGATCCTCTTCTCGCTCGCGCTTTCGGGCCCGATTTCGGTCTTCACGAGCCGCGCATCGCTCGGGAAGAGCGCGCGAGACGCGGGGCTCTTCCTGATCCCGGAGGAGACGGAGCGCCCGAAGGTCCTCCGCGAACTCGACCGCAATATGGCGCTGCCGGCCCCCTATTCACCGCTTCCGATCCCGCGGCAGTCCGGCTTCATCCGGGCCGTCGTCGATCCGAAGCTCAACGCGCTGCATCGCTCTCTGGCGTTGCGCTACAGCACGATCACGGCGGCGCGGCCGGCCGCGTCCGATCCCGCGAGGACGGCGGAGCTTCTGGAACGGGCGCTGACGCTCGGGCCGCGTTCGCTCGGGCCGCAGGAGAAATTGGAGATCCTGCGCAACCCGCATCTGATGGAAGAGCTTCACCGCCGCGTGTGGGAGATCACCGACCGCGACCGGGCGCTCCTGTGGGGGCTGGAATGTCCGTGCCTCGAGTGAGCGACGCGGCCCCGATCAGGGCGGCGTCGTTTCCGAGCGCGCTCGTCCTGAGGTCCAGAACGTCGCGATAGGGCCCTGACAGGAAACGCATCGCCGATTCCCGAAGCGCGTCGACGAACCCTTCGCCCCGGCTCATGCCGCCGCCGATGATGACCGCTTCGGGATCGAACAGGCAGACGACGGTCGCCACGGCCTTGCCGAGCGCCTCGAACGCCCGGTCCCAGATGGGGCTGACGAGCGGGTTGCTCCGGTCCCTCCAGAGAATCTTCACGTCAGGCGGGAAGCCGCACAATGCGGCTTCCCGCTCGATTGCGTTGGCGCCCGCGATCGCCTCGACATGGCCCATTCCGCCGCACCCGCACGGTTCGTTCGTTCCGACGACGATATGTCCCGGCTCTCCGGCCATTCCGCGGCTCCCGCGCAGAAGCCGCCCGCCGAGGACGACGCCGCCCCCGACCCCCGACCCGAGCGTCAGGACCACGTAGTCGTTCAGTCCCCTCGCCGCTCCGGCCCACCCCTCGCCGAGCGCGTAGCAGTTCGCGTCGTTCTCGACCTCTACGGGAGATCCGACCGCGTCCGACAGAATCCTGCGGATCGGCGCGCCGACCCATCCGGAAAGGTTCGGGACGACATGCGCGCGCTCCCGCTCCGCATCGAACGCACCGGGGAATCCCACGCCCACGGGAATGCCCTCGCCCGCTCCGAGCGAAGCCGCCATCCGCCCGATCTGCGGCGCGACGGCGTCGGGCGTGAGCGGCGGAGCCGTGGGCTCCTCTATCCGCCGAAGGATCCTTCCGTCCCCGACGAGCGCGGCCGCGATCTTGTGTCCGCCGACATCCACGCCAATGGCGCGCATCAGGCCTTCCTCCGCTTGTTCATCACGTCGAACCACACGGCCACGATGATGATGAAGCCCTTGATGATCAGCTGATAGAACGAACTCACGCCGAGAAGGCTCATTCCGTTGTTCATGACGCCGATCAGGACGCTGCCGACGACCGTTCCGCCGATCGTTCCGACGCCGCCCATCGGGCTCGTCCCGCCGATGATGACGGACGCGATCGCGTCGAGTTCGAACATATTCCCGAGGTTCGGGTTCGCGCCGTTGAGCCGGGACGTGAGCAGGATTCCCGAGACGGCCGCGAGCGTCGTCACGATGACGTAGACCGTGAGTTCCACCCGGAAGACGTTGATCCCGGAGAGCCGCGCGGCCTCCCTGTTGCCGCCGGTCGCGTAGATCCGCCGCCCGAGCCGCGTGTTCGACAGCATGAACGCGCCCGCGAGGATCAGCGCGATGAGGAAGGCGACGGGGTACGGGATGCCGCGGTAGCCGATGAAGACGTATGCGGCGAGCGCGAGGATCGCGACGCCGAAGGACGCCCGGAGCGCGATGTCGCGCGCCCCGACGCTGACGCCGCAGGAACGCTGCCGGGACGCCGTCCGAAGCGTCGCGAACAGGAACAGCGCGAGCGCGAGCCCGAGGATGACGGCCGACGACGCCGGCGCGATGTACTCGCCGCCGAGCAGCGGAAAGACCGGGTCTGTGACGGGGATCGAACTGCCGTCGGACAGGACGAGCGCCGCGCCCCGGGCGATCGTCATCATCCCCAGCGTGATGATGAACGCCGGAATCCTGTAGTGCGCGATCCACACGCCGTTCCACACGCCGATGCCGACGCCGACGGTCAGGATCGTCGCGAGGATCGCGAGCCACACGTTCCATCCGCTCTGCATGAACAGCGTCACGACGATCGAGGCGAGGCCGACGATGGACCCGACGGAGAGGTCGATCCCGCCGAGAAGGATGACGAGCGTCATTCCGACCGCGATGATGCCGATGATGGTGACTTGTAATGTGATATTGCTCAGGTTCCGGGGCGTGAAGAACGCCTCGGACAGGAACGAAAGCGCCGCCGTCAGCACGACGAGCGCCGTCAGCGTCGCGTGCGTGCGAAAGAAGCTCTTCATCGGAATCCCTCCTGCGTGCGATTTCCGGTCGCGTAGTCCATGACGTCCTCCTTCGTCGCGCCCGCCGTCTTCAGTTCGGCGACGAGACGCCCCTCGCACATGACGAGGATCCGGTCGCTCATTCCCATGATCTCGGGCAGTTCCGACGAGATCATGATGACGGTCACACCCCGGCGGACGAGATCGTTCATCAGCCGGTAGATCTCGACCTTCGCGCCGACGTCGACGCCCCGCGTCGGTTCGTCGAGGATCAGGATCTTCGATTCCGTCGCGAGCCACTTGGCGATGACGACCTTCTGCTGGTTGCCGCCCGACAGCGAATTGGCCGCCGCCTCGACGGACGGGGTCCGGACGCCGAGTTCCGTTACGAAACGTTCCGCCATCCCACGGTCTTTCATCGGGTCGATCACGCCGAGCGCGTTCGAGACGGCCTTCAGCGAACTCAGCGTGATGTTCGTCCGGATGGAAAAATCGAGGATGAGCCCGAGGAGTTTGCGGTCTTCCGTGACGAGCGCCATGCCCGCGGCGATCGCATCCTCCGGCGAACGGATCGCGACCGGTTTCCCGTCGATCCGCACGTCGCCGCGCGCCGCCCCCGGCAGCCCGCCGAAAAGCCCGGTCACGAGCTCCGTCCGGCCCGCGCCCATGAGCCCCGCGATTCCGAGAATCTCTCCCTTTCGCGCGTCGAACGAGACGCCGGAGACTTTCTTCACGTTCCGGAGCAACGGGTGGTCCACCTCGAAGTTGCGCACCTCGAGCGTGACCTCGCCGGGCGCGAAGGGCTCCTTCGGGTACTTCTCCCGGATGTCCCGGTTGACCATTCGCGCGATGATCCGGTCGAGGCTGACGGAGGACAGCGCCTCCGCGTCCCCGACGGCCTTCCCGTCACGAAGCACCTGGACGCGGTCGCCGATCCGCTCGAATTCGTCGAGCTTGTGCGAGATGTAGATCATGCAGACGCCCTGTTCGCGAAGGGCGCGCAGGATCCGGAAGAGATCGTCCGCTTCGCGGTCGGTCAGCGCGCTCGTGGGTTCGTCGAGCACGAGGATCGACGCGGAGAGCGACAGCGCCTTCGCGATCTCGACCATCTGCTGTTTGCCGACCGAAAGCGTCCGGACGAGATCCCGCGTCCCGATTCCTCCGATGCGGAGCCGTTCGAGGATCTTCGCGGCTTCCATGTGAACGCGGTCCCAGTCGATGATCCCGAAGGAGCGCATGAAATAGCGGTCGAGGAAGATGTTCTCGCCGACGGACATATCCTGGATCAGATTGAGTTCCTGATGGATGATCGCGACGCCGGCCGCCTCGGCGTCGTGCGTCGACGCGAAGCGGCGTTCTTCGCCCCGGATCAGGATGCGCCCCGAAAAGCTCGACGCGGGCCAGACGCCGCTCAGCACCTTCATCAGCGTCGATTTGCCCGCGCCGTTTTCGCCCGCGAGGATGAGAACCTCCCCCGCACGGGCTTCCAGCGTCACATCGTCGAGCGCCCGGACGCCGGGAAAGTCCCTCGTGATATGTTCCATGCGGAGCACAACGTCTCCCATGTCCGTCCCTCCTCCGCGACATGCGGGAGGCCGCCCTGCGGACGGCCCCCCGCGCCGCGCTATTTGCCGTAGACCTGTTCCTTCGTGTAGAAGCCCTCGGCGATGATCGTCGAATCGAGATTCGCCTTCGTGATCGGGACAACTTCCGTCACGATCGTGGGGACGTCGACCGACCCGTTGTTGACCGTCTTGTCCGGTTTCACGATATCCGTGACCTTCTTGTCCGGATTTTTCGCGAGCAGGACGGCCGTCTCCGCGGCCCTTTCGGCGAGCGGCCGGATCTTCTTCCAGATCTCGACGGCCTGCTTGCCCTGCGCGACGTACTGGATGTTCACAAGGTCGGCGTCCGATCCCGCGACGAAGACCTTCGTCGCGTCGTCGAGTCCCTGTTCCTTCAGCGCGGCGACGACGCCCCGCGCCATCCCGCTGTTGTTGCAGATGAACGCATCCACGGAGTTCTTCGTCTTCGTGAGGACATTCTGCGCGGTCGCCATCGCCCTGTCCGGCGCCCACCCCTCGTGGAACTGCTGCGTCACGAGTTCGAGCCCCGGGTTCGCCTTGATGATTTCGAGCGCGCCGGAGGACATCGCAATCGCGTTCGAGTCGCCCGGCTGCCCCATGATCAGGGCGACCGTGCCCTCCACCTTCCCCTTTTTCGCCCGGATCCATTCGAGCATCGCCTCGCCCTGGAGCTTGCCGACGGCCCACGAGTCCTGCATGACCATGAGATCGAGCGGACCGTTCACGAGCATGGAGTCGTAGCCGACGACCCGGACGCCCTCACGGTTGGCCATCTTCACCATCGCCCCGGCCGTCCCCGTGTTCACGGGCTGCAGGACGATGACCTTCGCGCCCCGCGAAAGCATGTTCTCGAACTTGGCGAGCTGGTCCTGTTCGTTGTTGTTGCAGGAATCGAAGATCGTCTCGGCCCCGAGTTCCTTCGCCTTCGCGATGAAATCGGCCTTGTCCTTCTGGTATCGCTCCTCCTGCATGGTCTTGAGGATGAATCCCACCTTCAGGTCTCCCGCTCCGAAAGCGGGCGAAAACAGACACGGGACAAGCAACGACGCAATCAGAACCATCACGATGCGCTTCACGACACCCTCTCCTTCCCAGTCCGGACAGACGTCCTCCTCCGGCGGAAGGCCGGAGGAGGTTCCCGAAATCGCCGATATCCGCATCATCGCATTCGCGTCCGGGAGGTCGCTTTCTTCCCGGCGCGAGATATTTTCATTATAAAACGAATTATCAGGAAATGTCGCGATCAAAACCGCATGTCGTTTTTCCCCCCATCCCGCCCCGCTTCGGTATAAAATACTTCCGGACGGATACGAGAAAGCAGGTGACCGCATTTGAACAGCGCCAACGAACCATGTTTCGTCTTCCGGGGGAACGACGTCCTTCTGCCCTCCCTCCCGGAAGCTCCGGTCTCCGGGGAAACCATCCGGCGGACATTTCCGGACATCATTCGCGAGGGGTGTTTCACGAAGGGACGCGACGCCTGCCGATGGTTCGAGGTCGCGCCCGAGACGCCCGCGCCGGAGGGAATGACTTTTTCCACCCTGCGCGGAACCTGGGGGACATTCGGCGACGAGTGGTTCGTCCGTGCGGGGCACGCGTACCAGCTCAGGGAAGGGGAACGGACGACGCGCTATTGCAGCCGCTGCGGCGCGACGACGGGAACCCACGCGACCGACCGCGCCAAGCAATGCCCCTCGTGCGGCTTCGTGAGCTACCCGATCATCAATCCGGTCGTCATCGTCGCGATCATGAAGGGCGACACGATTCTGCTCGCCCGGAACGCAGGCTTCCCGACAGGGCGGCACAGCGTCATCGCGGGGTTCGTCGAAGCCGGCGAGACGCTCGAGGAAACCGTCGTCCGCGAAATCCGCGAAGAGGTCTCCATTGAAGTCAGGGATGTCGCGTACGTCGCAAGTCAGCCGTGGCCCTTTCCGCACTCGCTGATGATCGGCTTCCGGGCGACGTGGGCATCCGGAGAAATCCGCCCGGACGGACAGGAGATCGTCGAGGCGGGCTGGTACGGTCCGGATTCGCACCCGGACATCCCTCCGCACGGAAGCATATCGCGCCGTCTGATCGACGCCGCGTTCGCGGATATTCGAGGACGAGCCGGCGGAAACATATAGGCATGGGGGGTATTTTCTGCTATACTGTTCCCGTGAATTGCGACACAATCTTTTGGAGGTGACAGGTATGGAACGCACAGGAGTCGTAACATTCCGCGGAAACCCCCTGACGCTGGTCGGCCCGGCGCTCAAGGCGGGAGACAAGGCGCCGGATTTCGTCCTTCTCGACCAGGGGCTCGCTCCGAAGACGCTCGCGGACTTCGCCGGGAAGTTCAAGGTCATCTCGGTGACCCCGTCTCTCGATACGCCGGTCTGCGACCTCCAGATCCACTGGTTCAACGAGGATGCGGCGAAACAGCCGAAAGACGTGGCCGTCCTCAACGTGAGCATGGATCTGCCCTTCGCGATCAAGCGCTTCTGCGCCACAGCGGGCATCGACAAGGCCATGGCGCTCTCCGATCACCGCGAGGCCTCGTTCGGAACGGCCTACGGCGTGCTCATGAAGGAACTTCGCCTTCTCGCGCGGTCGGTGTTCATCATCGACCCCGAAAACGTGATCCGGTACGTCCAGATCGTTCCGGAAATGACGGAGGAACCCGACTACGAAGCGGCGCTCAAGGCCCTCGAAGCGCTGATGTAGCGGAACGACGCGGCCGAAAGGCCCCGCATCGGGAGCCGGAAAAAGATCGAGGGGAGCCCCATGGGGCTCCCCTCGTCGTTTTATGACGCCTTCGTTTCGACCCGTCGCGCAAGGATGTACATCGCGCCGCTTCCCGACGAGGAACGCATCTCCCCGTCAACGACGATCGGATCCCCTTCGTTCGCCCCGACGATCAGGTCCTTGATCTCCTGTTCGTAGGCCCGGACCAGCAGGAAGTCCTTCCGGACCGTTCCGTCCTCTTCGGATGTATCCTGCCGGACCGTGAAGGCCCTGTAGGCGCCGAAACGGGTCCGGCCCTCGTCCTCGCGAACCTTGTGCAATGTTCCGGAAATATGAACCTGATTCTCCCACTTCATGACCGGTCACTCCTTATTCGAGACACAAAAAGCGACCGACGCCACAGCATCCCGCTTGTCGCCTGTCTTTCGCTTTCGACGTCTTCCTTGGATCGCTTCAAAAGAATCCGACCGGACGAATCCGATCGGGAACACACGAAACATTTGCTTCGGCGCGACGCGCCGAAATCCGGACGGACCGCCGGGTGCGCCCGATGTTTTCTGTTCCGGCGAAATCAGGACCCGTTCAGCGTTTCGACCTTCTCGGCCCGAATGTACATCTCTCCGCTTCCGAGAGATGACCGTACGGCCCCGGTGACGCGAACCGTCGTGCCCTCCGCCTGTTCCTGGATCCAGGCCTGGATTCCGGGGTCGAAGGAACGGACCAGCAGGAAATCTTTCCGTATGCCGCCGTCGTTCGTCGGGGTATCCTGGCGCACCGAAAAGCATGCGTACCGCCCCGATTTGCTCTCCCGGATCATCTGCCCGTGGATCAGGTGGAGGGCGCCTGACACCGTAACGGTGTTCTCCGTCAACATCTGCGCATCAACTCCTCGCGGTGTGTTCTTTCTGCACTCCGTTCGGCCGATCGCCGATTATTCTGTGACGCTGCGGCTTTACGTTTCCTGACGCTATTGTATCGTTTTTCGCCCGGTTTGTCGTCTCTCCGTTACGCAAGATGCGCCGGCCGTTCGCATGTCGTTCGGGGGCAGGGAAGTTCCCGGTCCTTTATGGTAGGATACGTTTACGATATGGAGGTGACGGAATTATGTACCACAGAGTGGAATATGAACGGTTGCTCGCGCGAACGCAGGAGATTCTCGAACGAATCGGCTACCCGGCGCACAAGGCGAAGATCACGGCCTGGGTTCTGACCGAGGCGGACGCCAGGGGCGTTTCCTCCCACGGCGTGACCCGGATCAAAGTCTACCGGAACGAGATGGAACAGGGACACGTGAACGTGAACGCCGAACCGGAAATTGTCCACGAGACGCCGGTTTCCATCGTCGTCGACGGACACTACGGGGTCGGAGCGCACATCGCGGAATTCACGATGGACCGGGTGCTCGACAAGACGCGGGAGCACGGAACGTGCTACGCCTCCGTGCGAAACTCGAACCACTTCGGCATGGCGGGGCTCTGGGCCGAAATGGCCGTGAAGGAGGGCTTCGGCGGAAGCGCGTTCACGAACACGATCCGCTGCGCCGTCCCGACGCTCGGATGCGAGCGCCTGCTCGGGACGAACCCCATCGCGTTCGGCCTGCCCTCCGACGAGGGGCTGCCCTTCCTGCTGGATATGGCGACGACGACGGCGCCGCGCGGAAAACTCGGCGTGTACAAGCGGCGCGGCCTTCCGCTTCCCGAGGGATGGTTCGTCGACGAGAACGGCGGCTCCGTGACGGATCCCGCCGAAGCGACGTCGATCCTCGCCGATCCGACCGGAACGCACGGAGGGCTCGTCTTCCTCGGCGGCGCGACCGAAATCATGAGCGGACACAAGGGATACGGTCTCGCGCTGCTCGTGGACATGCTCTGCGGTCCGCTCGCCCACGGCCCGTGGACGCGGGACGTCTTCCAGACGCAGGACGCGAACGTCGGGCACTTCTTCTCGGCATTCCGGCTGGACCTCTTCGGAGACGAACGGGATGTCCGCCGCAGGGTCGGCGATGTTCTCCGCGCGTTGCGCGCCTCCTCGCCGAGCGAGGAGGGCGGGCGGGTCTACACGCACGGCGAGAAGGAAACGCTCCGCAGGGCGAAGGCGCTCAAGGACGGCGTCGAACTCGACGATGCGACGTACTCCATGCTCGAAGGGTTCGCCTCGGAACTCGGGCTCGGGACGCTTCCCGCGACCGGGTGCGAGAAGACGGACATATAGCGGAAGCAGCGTTTCCCGAACGGAAAGGGAGGGGTATTGCGTGGCTCGCATCGAGTTTCCCTACCCCGGGATCGAAGGGGTGGACATTCCGGACGGCAACCTGATCGCAATCCTTGAACCCAGAGTCGCCCCTCGGGCGGAAGAGGACGATGCGTCCGAAGTCCGACGGGCGCTGTCGTCCCCGATCGGAACGCCGCGGCTCCGCGACATGGCGCCGCACGGGGGGTCGGTCCTCATCCTGATCGACGACAACACCAGAAACACGCCGGCGGACCGGATCCTGCCGCTGCTGCTCGAAGAACTCGGACAGGGCGGCGTCGCGCCCGAGGACGTCACCATCATGATCGCGCTCGGCACCCACCGTCCGATGACGCGTGAGGAGACGGAGCGCAAGGTCGGGCGTTCGATCCTCGATGCCTGCCGTGTCGTCGAGCACCGGTGGGACCGTCCCGAAGACCTCGTCCGTCTCGACGACACGGAACACGGAACGGAGGTCTGGGTCAACCGCCTCCTCCTCTCGTCCGACCTCGTGATCGGCCTGGGGCACATCACGCCGCACCGCGTCGCGGGGTTCTCGGGCGGCGCGAAGATCGTCCAGCCCGGCGTCTCGGGGGGCGTCACGACGGGGCAGACCCATTGGATCAGCGCCCTCTACGACGGAAAGGACATCATGGGCGCCCGAGACAACCCCGTCCGGCGCGAGATGGACTCCGTGGCGAAGGCGGCCGGACTCCGCTTCATCGTCAACGTGATCCTCGACCGCGACGAACGGATCTACCGGTGCGTCTGCGGCGATCCGGTCGAAGCGCACCGGGCGGGCTGCGCCGCGTCGCGCGAGATCTTCGGCGTTCCGTTCGGGCGGTACGCCGACATCGTCGTCGCGGATTCCTACCCGGCGGACTGCGAACTCTGGCAGGCCGCGAAGGGGATCTATTCCGCCGATCTGGCCCTCGCGCCCGGCGGCACGCTCGTCATCGTCACCCCGTGTCCCGACGGCGTCGCGAACGGACACCCGGAGCTCTCGGAACTGGGCTACCTTCCGTTCCGCGAGATCGACGAGCTCGTCCGCAACGGAAAGATCGACGATCTGACCCTGGCCGCGCACATCGCGCACGTCGGGCGGATCGTGCTCGACAACGGACGCAGGGGCATCCTGGTCAGCCCGGGCATCGACCGGACGACAACGGAGCGCCTTCACATGGACTACGCCGCGACGCCTTCCGAGGCGCTCGCGATGGCGTTCGCCCGCAACGGAGCGGACGCGCGCGTGATCGTGGTCAAAAACGGGGGCGACCTCCTGCCCGTCTACGTTCCGCCCGAAGGGGGAAACGCCCGATGAAGCGGCTTCTTGACGTCGCCGAACGCGGCTACCGCCTTCTCCTCACGGTCATGGCGATCATCCTGTTCCTTGTCGTGGGAGCGTCCGTTTTCACGCGATACTGCCTGAACAGCTCGCTGGGCTGGGCGGACGAACTCTCGCGATTCATCTTCATCTGGATCTCGTTCCTCGGTGCGGCTTACGCCTACGCGTACGACGAGCACCTCGGGCTCGATTTCATCGTCGAGCGCATCCGCCCCGCGAAGCTTCAGACGCTCGTGCGGCTATTCGGCGACATCTCCATCGGCGCGGTCCTCCTGGTCATCACGATCTACGGATGGACCGTCGCGGACTCCGCGACGAACCTCTCCCCCGCGCTCTATCTCCCGATGAAGTGGATCTACATGATCGTCCCGGCGACGGGAGCGCTCATGGTCGTTCTGAATGTCGTCAAGATTTTCGGGCGTCTTTCGGCGCTCTTCCGGCCGGATCTTCCGGCGGAAGGAACGGGGGGGAACGGCTGATGCTCTGGATCTTTCTTTCGGTGCTTTTCGGCTTCACGCTTATGGGCGTTCCGATCGTCTTCAGTCTGGGCGTCGCCAATCTCGTGATGCTCTTCGTCATGGATCTGCCCTTCATGGTGCTTCCCGCCGAGATCATCTCGGGGATGAACAGCTTTCCGCTGCTCGCCATTCCGTTTTTCATGTTCGTCGGCGAGGTCATGAACCGGGGCGGGATCGCGAAGCGCCTCGTCGACTTCGCGGACTCGCTCGTGGGGCACATCACGGGCGGACTCGGGCACGTGTCGATCCTGAGCAGCATGTTCTTCGGCGGAATCTGCGGCTCGGCGGTCGCCGAGGCCGCCGCGATCGGCGGATTGCTCGTGCCTCCGATGGTCAGGCAGGGCTATCCCCCGGCGCTTGCCGGAGCCATAACGGCGTCGGCCGCCGTCATCGGAATCATCATCCCGCCGAGCATTCCGTTCATCCTGTTCGGCATCGTCACGAACACCTCCATCGCGAAGATCTTCCTGGGGGGGATCATTCCCGGAATTCTGGTCGGGCTGTCGCTGATGATCACGACGTATTTCATCACGAAGAAACGGAACATCGCCTCCCGCCGGGCCGACCGGCGCTTCTCCGGCGCACGCGTCTGGGAGACGTTCAAGGGAGCGGGGCTTGCGCTCTCCATTCCGGTCATCATCGTCGGCGGAATCCTCGGCGGCATTTTCACGGCGACCGAGGCCGGAGCCGTGGCCGCGTTCGTCGCGCTCTTCCTCGGCCTCTTCGTGTACAAGGAGGTCTCCCTCCGGGATATCCCCGGGATCTTCCTCTCGACGGCCAAGACGACGGGCATCGTTCTCTTCCTGTGCGGCATGGCGATGGGAACCGCATGGCTCCTGACGCGCGCGCGCGTCCCGTTCGAACTCGCAGAGACCGTGCGATCGATCACCGCTTCCCGCATGGGCGTCCTGCTGCTGACCAACGTCCTGCTGTTCTTCGTGGGCTTCGTCATGGATCTGACGCCCGCGATGCTGATCCTCGCGCCGATCCTGCTGCCGCTCGTACAATCGGTCGGAATCGACCCGGTCTACTTCGGCGTCGTCATGTCGGTCAACCTCGGGATCGGCCTCATCACGCCGCCCGTCGGGACGGTGCTGTACGTGGCCTGCGGCGTCGCGAACGTCCGTTTCGACGATCTGGTCCGCTCGATCGCCCCCTACGTCGTCGCGGAAGTCGTCACGCTGCTGCTGCTCCTGTTCTTCCCGCAGATCGTGCTCTTTATCCCGAACATGGTCATGCAGTAGGAGATTCGCGATCACAAAAACTGCCGACTGCAAAGGAGGGGGGCAGCGAAAGAGGACGATTCCTGACGACTGGTTTTCCGAAACGTTTCGCGCATGACGGCGCTCTTTCGACGCCGCAGGGGAAAACGGCCCCGGGATACGATATCCGGGATGAAGGGTGCAGGAAAGGGGACGTGAGGCATCGTGAAGAAGACTTCTCTGGTTCTTGTGGGAATCGCAGTGCTCCTGGCTTTCTGTTCCGTCGCGTTCGCAGCGGAGACATTCAAGATTTCGGCGGGGATCGGCCTCAACGACAAGTCCGCCCAGTACAAATCGCTCGTGTTCTTCAAGGAGCTCGTCGAAAAGAACAGCCGGGGCCGGATCAAGGTCGACCTCTACCACTCCAGCCAGCTCGGCGACGACCGGAAGATGATGGAGGCCCTCAAAATGGGAACGCAGGAGATGACCTGCCCCTCGACGGCCCCGATGACCGGATTCGTCAACGCGTTCAAGATCTACGACCTGCCGTTCATCTTCCCGGGCGAAGAGGTCGCGGACTACATCCTCGACGGTCCCGTGGGGAAGAAGATCCTCGACATGCTTCCCGCGCAGGGGCTCATCGGACTCGCCTACTGGGAGAACGGCTTCCGCCAGCTCACGAACAGCACCCGCGCCGTGAAAACCCCGGAGGACATGAAGGGGCTCAAGGTCCGGACGATGGAGAACCCCATCCACCTCGCCGCGTTCAAGGTCATGGGCGCGAACCCGACGCCGATGGCGTTCGGCGAGCTGTTCTCCGCGATGCAACAGAAGGTCGTCGACGGACAGGAAAACCCGTGGGGGACCATCTTCCTGCAGAACTTCTTCGAGGTCCAGAAGTTCGCGACCGATTCCGGGCACATCTACTCGCCGTTCGTCCTGCTGATCTCCAAGAAGTTCTGGGACAAGCTCCCCGACGATCTGAAAAAGGTCGTCCAGGACGCCGCGAACGAGTCCAAGGTCCACAACCGGAAGCTCAACCGTGAGATGAACGCCGAGTACCTCGAGAAGCTCAAGACGAAGATGGACGTCACGATCCTGACGCCGGAACAGCGCGCGAAGTTCCAGGAGGCCGTGAAGCCCGTTTACGACCAGTTCTCGAAGGAAATCGGCACGGAGCTCGTCGACGAGGTCATGAAGCTCGTCAAGGAATACAAGAAGTAGCGTCTCGTTGCCCTGGGGTTCCGTTCCTGCACGAGGTTTTTGCGGGAACGGAACCCCCTTTTCGCATCGCACGCCCCGGCCGGGCGCGGGTCAGACGATCCGTTCGCTCCGGCGCTCCAGCAGCAGCGTGTCGCGCCAGACTCCGTCCAGCCGCGCGACCTTCATCCGCTGACAGAGGATCCGGAAGCCGTTCTTCAGGTGAATGCGAATGCTCGCGCCGTTCTCGGGAAAAACGCCGCTGAAGAGCGTCCACATTCCGTGCTCCTCGGACGATGCGACAACCGCTCCGAGAAGCTGCGTCCCGATCCCGCGTCCTCCGGCTCCGGAACGAACGTAGACGCTCACCTCCCCCACGCCCGCGTACGCCTCGCGCGAGGAAAACGGCGTCAGCGCCACCCATCCGAGAACCACGCCGCCGTCTTCCCCAAAGACGAAACGCGAGTGGGGCAGATGCCGGCGATCCCACGCTTCCCATTCCGGAACGACCGTCTCGAACGTCGCGTTCCGGCCGTCGATCCCGTCCCGGTAGATGTCCAGCACCGCCGCCGCGTCTTCCTGACGCATGCACCGTATCATCGACGCCACCCCCTGCACGCTTTGAATTTTCCCTAATATTCTACGCGCGTTATTTACAAACGGCGCATTTTGGATTTGAATACTCGTACGATGGACAATCAGGGGGGATCATCATGGGAGCATTTTTCGAAAAGGACCACAAGGATGTCTGGATCCGGACGGAACTGAAGCCCGGAGACCTGGGCGCCGTCGTCGCCTTGCACGGAACGCTGTACGCAAAGGAATACGGCTTCGACACGACCTTCGAGACCTACGTGGCCCGGCCGCTCTGCGATTTCGTCCTCCAGCCGTCGAAACGCCAAAAGATCTGGCTCGTCGAGCGGGAGGCTACGCTGAAGGGGTGCATCGCCATTGTGGAGGCATCGCCGGACACGGCGCAGCTCCGGTGGTTCCTGCTCCATCCGGACATCCGGGGGCTCGGACTCGGGCGCTATCTCGTGAACGAGGCAGTCAAGCACTGCCGGGTTTCGGGATTCTCCGAGGTGTTCCTGTGGACGCTCGACTCGCTCAAGGCGGCGCTGAAGCTCTACAGAGAGGAAGGCTTCACGCTCGCGGAGGAGGAACGGCATGTGATCTGGGGGCAGACGGTGACCGAACAGAAGTTCACGCTTTCGCTCGCGAAGCCGATCACGTAGGTTCCGGCCGGGCGCAGAAGACGGGGGACGAAGAGCCCTCCCGGGCGTTCCGTCCCCCGTTTCGTCCGAAAAATAACGGCTAGTCCTTCAGATAGCGTTCGAACCAGGCGATGATCTCCCGCAAACGCGCAAGACGCGGCTTGGGTCTTCCCGAGCGGCTGAGTTCGTGGTTCTCCCCCTTGAAGACGCAGATCCGCGACGGCACGCCGCAGCGTTTGAGCGCCGAGAACATCTGGAGCCCCTGCGTGAGTTCGCAGCGGTGATCCTCGTCCGAATGGATGAACAGCGTCGGGGTTTTCGCCTTGTCCGCGTACTTCAGCGGCGAATGCCGCCAGAGCTTTTCCTCGTCCGTCCAGATGTCGGCGGCCTGCTGGTCCGGGACGAAGTAGTAGCCGATATCCGAGATCCCGGCCTTTGAGATCCAGTTCGATATGCTTCGCTGCGCGACCGCCGCCCGGAAACGGTTCGTATGTCCGATGATCCAGTTCGTCATGTAGCCGCCGTAGGAGCCGCCCGTCACGCCCATGCGGTCCGCGTCCACGAACGGCAATTTCGCGATCGCCCAGTCCGTGACGGCCATGAGGTCGTCGTAGTCGACCGCGCCGTATTTTCCCCGGATATCGTCGAAGGCGTTGCCGCGTCCGTCGCTGCCGCGCGGGTTCGCGTACAGGACGACATACCCCTTCGCCGCCCAGCACTGCATCTCGTGGACGTACACGTCGCCGAAGGCCATCTTCGGCCCGCCGTGGATATTCAGGATCGCCGGATACTTCCGCCCCTCGACGAAGCCCACGGGCTTCATGACCCAGGCGTCCAGCGGCTCGTCCGTTCCGTTGTCGACCGTGACATGCTCGGGTTCGATCACGTCCACGTTCTCGAGAACCGTCCTGTTGAAGTCGGTGAGCCGACGTTCCCCGCCCGCGTCCGCGAGGTAGAGTTCCTGGAGGTCGTTCCCCTGCATTCCGACCACGGCCGCCCTGTCGCCGCTCACGTCGTAGTCGTCGACCGTCGAGAGGGTCTTCGTGATCCATTCGATCGTTCCGGCAGCGTCGACGCGTTCGAGCACGGAACGATACCCTTCGGCGGACACGAACCACGCCTTGCCCGCACCCCGGAAAAAGCTCAGGTTCAGGTCGGCGCAGCCGTAGCGGCAATCCGTCGCGATGGAATTCCGCAGCCCCCTGTCGAGTTCCGGCGTGATGCAGGTCAATTTTCCGTCCCACAGGGCGTGGAACTTCGCGTTCTGGTTGACGCCGTACGCGGCGAAATCGCTCCCCAAAACGAGGATCTCCTCCCCGTTCTCCAGCCAGGGGGCGTAATCGGCGCACTTGCAGGCGAAGCCCGTCTTGTCGCCGTCGAGCAGGACGCGGCTCGTTCCGTCGTTCAGTCCGATCTCGAGGACCGTGTTCCGCAGCGTTCGGACGTCCCGGAATACGGGGCCGACGGCCAGAACGCGCGTCCCGTCGGGGGAGAGACGATAGCGCTCGACATCCATGTCCTCGGGCGTCAGGCGCTTCAGCGCGCCGCTCGTCAGGTCGCACAGACACAGCGCGGTCTTTCGCCCGCCGGTGAACCCCTTGCCGTTCGAGCAGAACGGAATCGACTCGAACACCATGTAGTCCGCCTGTTCGGGGTTGTCGTATTCGGGCTCGAATACGGCGAGCACCAGCGCGCGCGTCGCGTCGACCGCACGGATGGACGTCACGTCGCGGGCGACGGCGCACAGAAGGCGCGCCTCCCCTCCATCGGGCGAGATCGCATAGAGCCGCGTCCGCCCCTTCGGCGTCTCTTCGCGGTCGCTCGCAATCTGACGATCGCTCGCAAAAAGCAGTTCCGATCCATCGCCGCTCCAGCAGAAGAATTTCTCCCTGCCGGAGGTCGTCACGCGGCGCGTTTCTCCCCGCTCCGGGTCGCACAGCCAGATATCGGACGCATAGCGGTTCGTCTCGAGGTCTCCCTTGTGAACGAAGAACGCGATTCTCGTTCCGTCGGGAGAAAAGAGGGGGCGGGACAGAAAACGGAAATTCAGGATATCCCTGGGTTCTACGGGTCGTTTCACGAACGATCGAACTCCTTCCTCACATGCGACGCGGCGCCCCCGAAAGTCCGGAGACGCCGCCGCTTCGCACATATCATACATCATTCCCGGCTCGAACCGAAC